>NZ_JBQSVT010000033.1:0-40567 GCF_052376555.1 Specibacter sp. AOP5-B1-6 | reverse complement strand
CAACACCGGCGGCATTCCCTGCAGAAGTGCGAAAACGGGTGTTAGCGCTTTTTCTTCTTCTTGTTGTTTTTGCTTGCCGGACGCTTGGCCGACGGCGGCAGGCCGCCGCTGCGGCGCTCGACATGCGTCTCGGCATCACCTTGGGCATCGGGGGCGCTGAACTGAAGCTGTGCCGGCTTGGCCGGTGCCTCAAGCCCCGGAGCCGTGATGTGTGGCGCATCGTGATCGTGGTCGCCGGCACCGGGTGCGGCGCCGTCCACGCGGCCCATCAGTGCCGACGGTGCGTCTGCCACGACGCCTACGGCGGCATCGGGTGAGTTTTCAACCTGCACTTCCAGGTTGAACAGGAAGCCGACACTCTCCTCGCGGATGCCCGCCATCATGGACAGGAACATCTCGTAGCCTTCACGCTGGTACTCAACGAGCGGATCACGCTGGGCCATGGCGCGCAGTCCGATGCCTTCCTTGAGGTAATCCATTTCGTAGAGGTGTTCCTGCCACTTGCGACCCACCACGGACAACACAACACGGCGTTCCAGCTCGCGCATGGTGGTCGAGCCCAGGGCCGCCTCGCGTTCCTGGTAGGCCACCTTGGCGTCGGAAAGCAGCTCGGTCTTGAGCGTTTCAGCCGTGATCCGGCCTTCGCCGCCAACTTCTTCGGCGATCTCCTCGACCGTGAGAGCCACGGGGTAGATGGTGCGCAGGTTGTTCCAGAGAGTTTGGAAATCCCAGTCTCCCGGGTGTCCGTTGCTCAGCGCAGCCTCGATGATCTCGTTGACCGTGTCCTCCAGGAAGTGCTGGACCTTTTCGTGCAGGTCTCCGCCTTCCAAAATGCGGCGGCGGTCGCTGTAGATGGCTTCGCGCTGGCGGTTCAGGACGTCGTCGTACTTGAGGACGTTTTTGCGCTGTTCCGCGTTGCGGCCTTCGACTTGTCCCTGTGCGGAGGCAATGGCCTTGGAAACCAGCTTGGACTCCAGCGCAACATCGTCGGGCATGGACGAGCGTGACATGAGCCGTTCGGCGGCACCTGAGTTGAACAGGCGCATCAAGTCATCGGTCAGGGAGAGGTAGAACCGGGATTCGCCCGGGTCACCCTGACGGCCTGAACGGCCGCGCAGCTGGTTGTCGATGCGGCGTGACTCGTGGCGCTCGGTGCCCAGGACGTACAGTCCACCGGCTTCCAAAACAGCCTCGTGCTCGTCCTTGACGGCCAGTTTGGCTTGCTCGAACGCCTCGTCCCAGGCTGCCTCGTACTCTTCCGCGTTTTCTTCCGGGTCAAGTCCACGGGCGGCGAGCTCGGCAACAGCGTTGAACTCGGCGTTGCCGCCGAGCATGATGTCGGTACCTCGGCCGGCCATGTTGGTGGCTACTGTGACGGCGCCGCGACGGCCTGCCTGTGCCACAATGGCGGCTTCCCGTGCGTGGTTCTTCGCGTTCAAAACCTCGTGCTTGACCCCTGCCTCGGCCAACTTCTTGGACAGGTATTCGCTTTTCTCCACGCTTGTTGTGCCCACCAGGACCGGCTGTCCGGTCTCGTGGCGTTCGGCAATGTCGGCCACGACGGCGTCGAACTTCACGACTTCGTTCTTGTACACCAGATCAGCCTGGTCGGCGCGGGCCATCGGCTTGTTGGTGGGGATGGGAACAACGCCGAGCGAGTAGGTGCCCATGAATTCCGACGCTTCGGTTTCGGCGGTGCCGGTCATGCCCGAGAGCTTCTCATACAGCCGGAAGTAGTTCTGCAGGGTGACTGTGGCCAAGGTCTGGTTCTCAGCCTTGATCTCCACGCCTTCCTTGGCTTCAATGGCCTGGTGCATGCCTTCGTTGTAGCGGCGTCCGGACAAAATACGGCCGGTGTGCTCGTCAACGATGAGGACTTCGCCGTCCATGATGACGTAGTCCTTGTCGCGCTTGAACAGTTCCTTGGCCTTGATGGCGTTGTTCAGGAACCCAATCAGCGGCGTGTTGGCGGATTCGTACAGGTTGCTGATGCCAAGGTAGTCCTCAACCTTTTCAATGCCGTCTTCAAGGACGCCGACGGTGCGCTTCTTCTCGTCAACTTCGTAGTCTTCTTCAACGTTCAGGCGCAGCACGACCTTCGCGAATTCGCCGTACCAGCGGTTGGCATCGCCGGACGCCGGGCCGGAAATGATCAACGGGGTGCGGGCCTCATCGATGAGGATGGAGTCCACTTCATCCACGATCGCAAAGTTGTGGCCGCGCTGGACCAGTTCGTCCTTGCTCCATGCCATGTTGTCGCGCAGGTAGTCAAAACCAAATTCGTTGTTGGTGCCGTAGGTGATGTCGGCGGCGTACTGGGCGCGGCGGACGGTGGGGTCCTGGTTGGAGACGATGCAACCGCTGGTTTGCCCCAGGAACCTGAATACGCGTCCCATCAGATCGGACTGGTACTGCGCCAGGTAGTCGTTGACGGTGACGATGTGGACGCCCTTGCCGGTGAGCGCGTTGAGATACGCCGGCGCGGTCGCGACCAGGGTCTTGCCTTCACCGGTTTTCATTTCTGCGATGTTGCCCAGGTGCAGGGCGGCACCACCCATGAGCTGGACGCGGAAGTGGCGCAGGCCGAGGGTGCGGGACGACGCTTCACGCACGGCAGCGAACGCCTCCGGGAGCAGATCATCCAACGACTCGCCGTCAGTGTGGCGGGCCTTGAGCTTGTCCGTTTCCTCGCGCAGTTCAGCGTCGGTGAAGGTCTGAAAAGAGTCCTCCAGCGAATCAATGGCGTCGGCAAGGACGTTGAGTCGTTTTAGTGTCTTGCGATCGCCTGTGCGAAGGACCCGCTCAAGAAGTGATGGCACGAAGTTGCTCCCAATCTATTGCTGCCTAAAAGTGGCGTGTTCAGTCTACGTGAGAAGAAGTACAGTTTCCCGCCAGTTTCCGAGCAAATCCTCCAGAAGTGCCTCGGCAGGCATCGGAGAATCACCCAAGGGCCGCAGCGAGTGCCGGTGCCAAGTCACCGTGGGGAAGCACGACGACGTCGCCAAGTCCCAGCCACTCTGCCATCAGCACCAGTTCCGCGGCAAGTTCGACGGCGGTGTGCGCCGGCGCATCCGGCTCACCGAACGCGCCACGAACCATGAGCAGGCCGTGCTGCCGATCGGCCTTCAGGTCCACGCGGGCCACGATGTTCTCGCCCAGCAGAAAGGGCAGCACGTAATATCCGTATCTGCGTTGCCCGGCCGGGGTGTAAATCTCCAGGCGGTAATGAAAGCCGAACAACTGCTCCAGGCGGCGGCGTTCAAACACGAGCGAGTCAAAGGGGCTGAGCAGCGCCCGCGCCTGGGCGGCGCGTGGGACGCTTGCCTTGGTGTGGGCAAACACCTCGGCATTCCACCCCTGCACTGTGACCGGCTGCAGTTCGCCCTTGTGCACGAGCGCGGCCACAGCTGCTGCGCTGGCTTTCACGGGCAGGCGGAAATAATCGGCAAAACAACGGACTGTGCCAATGCCGTGGGCTTGGGCAGCCGCGGCAATGAGCCGTTCCATCGCCTCGTATTTGTCCGGGTTGTCATCCCCTGCGGCTTGGACTGCGGCCGGCAGGACCCTTTTCACCAGCGAATATTTACGTTCAAACTGGTCATTGCGAGACGCTGCACCAACGACCCCTTGTTCAAAGAGCCCCTCCAGGGTTCTTTTGACGGCGCTCCAATTCCAGCCCCAGCCGTCCTTGTTGTTTTGTTCCTCGTGACCAATGCGGGCCTTGACCTCACGGGCTGTCAGCGCACGGCTCCCCGCCAGCAGTTCCAGAATCTGGGCCTCCAGGGCCTCCCGCAGCGCTGGTTCGAGGCTGTCGGATCCCACCCAGCTGCGGTTTTGCCACACACGCAGGTCGTGGAAGTGGACCGGCCGGATGAAGCTGGCCTCGTGCGCCCAGTACTCCATCATCTTTCGCGGTGCCGTCCCCGCCATCGAATTGAGGATGCTGCGGTCATAATTTCCCAGTCGGGAGAAGAACGGCAGAAAATGGCTGCGCGAAATAATGTTGACTGAGTCGATCTGCACCAGCTGCAATTTGGCAAAAGTCCGGCCCACGGCCCGTGGTGTGACGGGTTCCGTGGACCGGACTCTGGCCAGTCCCTGGGAGTGGAGTGCAACGCGGCGGGCCTGTGGCAGGCTCAACCGTGCGTTCATTCCCTACGTCCCTTGACTATCCTCGTTGCTGGCATGTTGCGTGTGTCTGAATCTGGGATCAGACCTTGGCCGGCTCATCCGCAGACCGGTAGGCGGAGATTTCTTCGGGAACCTCGGCGTTGTCATCGAGGGAAATGACACCGTAGGTCCAGCCCTTGCGGCGGTAGACCACAGAGGGGATGCCGGTTGCTGAATCGACGAACAGGTAGAAGTCGTGGCCGACCATTTCCATGTTGTCCACCGCATCGTCGAGGGACAATGCCGTGGCCGGGAAGACCTTGCGGCGGATCAGCACTGGTGAATCGCCGGCGGGAATGTCGTTCTCAATGTCGTAGGGCGACGTGTCCGTGACTTCCTCGGCAGGAGTCTGAGCGTAGATTGGCTCGGAACTGCTGACGGGGGGCAGGGAGCCGGTGGCCTCATTGACGGCCACGGGGGCGTGCCTGCCATGGTGGACTTTCTTTTTGTCCTTGGCCCTGCGAAGCCGCTCCAGCAACTTCCCGTAGGCCAGATCAAAAGCAGCGAACTTGTCCGAGGCGGCAGCTTCCGCGCGGATGACCGGACCCCGACCCAAAACCGTCAGCTCAACAGTGAGTGGAGTTTCTGCGGTGCGGGCCTTGCTCTCCTTGGAAACCTTCACATCGACGCGCTGGACCTTGTTGGCCAACTGTTCGATCTTCGTGAGCTTCTCGCCAGCATATTCGCGGAATCGGTCCGAAACACTCAAGTTGCGACCGGTGATCATGAACTCCATGGTGCCCTCCAAATATCTTCGGTGACACGGCGGCCGGCTAGCATTTGGCGCTACAATCCTGACCGCCGACGGGCGGTTTCCCCTTGCTAGAGGTACCCGTTTACTCACGTTAGTTCACCGCATCGGTTTATTCATCTTTTGCGTCAAAAAACTTTTGGCGAGTCCTTTTTTGGCAGACATTTCGGAGCTCCGATCCGGGGCCCGCGCCGCTGCCAGCACCACTGCAGCGCGCACCTCGAGCCCTGTCTGGCCCAGTGTTTTGGCTGCTTCCCGCAAGGTTGATCCCGTGGTCAGCACGTCGTCGACGATGACGGCCGGTTGGCCGTTCGGCTTCGCTGTGAGCCAAAAGTTGCGAGCCCGCCAACGACTGATTTTCATGGTGTTGCGAACGTTGCTGCGTCGTGCCGCCCGGCCCAGGCCCTTCTGGTGGTGGCGGCGCCATGGCAGCCCCGCCTTGATCCGCAAGACCGGGGCGATCACCACTCCCGGTGGCAGCCGCCCCTCCCGCACCATCGATCGCAGAATCATGGCGACCGGGTCGTAGCCGCGGCGGCGCCAGCCGCTGCCGCTGCTGGGGATTGGAACCAGCCAGAGCCGATCCGGAGGGTTCCGCAGCTCCGCGGCTGTGCCGCCTGACCCAACGGAGGCCGCCGAAGACCGCATCACGTCTGCCAAAGCGTGGGAAAGCCCCCGGGCGAGGCACCGGCCCAGCGGTGCGCAAAGCTCCGTGCGGCCGTGGTTTTTAAAGGCCAGGATGGTCGCAGCCAAGGCGTCCCGGTATTCTCCGGCAGCCACCACGGAAAGATGGGAATCACCCAACACTCCCACCAGCGCATCGGCCGAGCTTTCGGCCCTGAAGGGGGCCGCCGTTTGTCGGCGCAGCACGGCAGCACATGCCGGGCACAAGGACTGGTCTTCGCGACCGCATGCGACGCACTCAGCGGGCATTACCAAGTAAAGAAAATCGTGCCAAGCTCCCTCGCACCACAGCCAAAACCGCAACCAGGGCGAGTTGGCACGCCCCCTGTGCGTCACCGGCAGCGGTGCAAAGTCTGGTTCTTCGACTCCCCCACCGAGGTTGCCCCACCCACCGCCGGCCCTGCCGCCATCACGGCCGTCAGTACGGCCGCCACGTCTGCCACTGTCCATGTCAACGTCCGTCACTGTCCATGAGTCCAGCATGCGCCTGTTGCCGTCCGCGGACGACGGCAACTGGCGCATTGTGGACTACTCGACGGGCAGCCCGGCTGTGGAGGAATGAGCCGCCATGGCCGTCCGCGCCGTGGCGATTCCGGCTGGGGGCGATCCCCGACCAGAAGCGCAGCTATCCGGCGAACGACGCCTGTCGCAGCTCCTTGGCCACCACTTCCCAGCTGTTGCCAACATTCGCAAAGTACTCGTTGTCGGTCTGCGCATGGATGTTGCGCACTCCCGAACCGGCGCTGAGCCATTCAATGCCCGCCAGCTTGTCCATCTGCTGCGGCCCCCGGGCCAGGTCCAGAATCTCGATGGTGACGGGGTCGGCGTCCGACGGCGCCATCACGGCAACACTCGAGTCCCCCACCCACACACCCAAAGTCGGTGTGCCTGTGTGAAAAAGGCTCAGCGGCGCCGTGAGCTCCTTGGGCACCTCCCCTGATTTGAAGATGCCGGTGACACTGACGTTGCTCACACCGTTGGCCTCGGAAATGACCAGGGCCCTGGTGCCATCGCGCGAAACACGCAGGGTTGTCACCTCCTGCCCCACCAGCCATGGAACCTTCAGGACAACAGGGGCACCCATTTTGCCGCCGTCGTTCGGGTTGATGGCAATGACATCCCCGGAGCCGTCCCCGGACGCAGACCACAGCCAGCCGTTGGGGGCGAATGACGGCGCCGTCAGTGCGACCCCGGCAATGGCGAGCAGCGGTTGCTGGCCGGGGCGCACCGAATAAATCTGGTTGCCGGCACCCGAACGGAAGGCAAACTCCTTGCCTGAGTATGAAATTGCCGGCACCGACGGCACCAACGCCGCCACCGACACCATGTCGGGAATGGGCACAATCTTGGTCCCGTCGAAGGTGACAAGCTCATTTTTCGACAGCGCAACCTGGGTTGTCATCACCGAGTTGTCAATGATCATGGGTGTGCTGTCGTCGGCCGCCCCACCCATGTCGATCTGCCTGTCGTCGGCCAAAAACTGCACCTCGGTGACCGTGTTGAGGCTCTTTTGCAGTGTCACCAGCAGCTGGTCGTGCATTTGCTGGCGCTGCTTGACGCTAGTGTCCAGCAGCTGCGGTGCCGTCAGGCCAACCTTCGCCACACCGTTGTCGCTGACGGGCACGGAATCACGCTCGAGCGTGATCCCGTTGGGGAAGGCACTGACAACAGCACCTTGCAGGTACGGTGCGGGACCGTTCAGCATCGCCTTGACAATCGCCGTTGTGGTCCGTGAGGAACGGCTGACAAGCCAGCGGACGTCCGGAACGCCGTAGGTGAACGTGGGGTCGTAGAAATACAGGGACAAGGGGCTGAAAAGCGTTTCAAAGGTTGCCTCGGTCAGCACCACGCCGTCGGGCGCCTCGGAGATGCGCCACTGGCCGTCCACCTGCACCAGCTTCATGTTCAGGCTCTCGGTGGCTCCGTCCTTGGCCGGGGTCAGCACTCCCGTGGCGTCCACCGTGGACACCACATCAAATTTCAGCACAAAGGAGTCTTTTTCCTTCCCCGGAGACACCGAAAAAGCGTCCTTGTACACAAGTGTGCGCTTGTCAGGCGCCCACGACTGCGCCAGCCCCGACGACAAATACTCCCGCGCCACCTGGAAGTCGTCGCTGAGTCCCGTGCCCGACTCAATGAAGCCGCGCACGATGCTCTCCTGCGAGGCGCCCTCCACAGGTGCAAACTGCTCAAAATTGATGTTGACGGTATTGCTGCGCGGAGCCAGCGGATCGCTCTTGCCCACCGGCCCATGGGTTGGAATTGTCGCACAGCCTGCCACGGACAGAAGCACGACGACGGCCATCACCCACGCAGTGGACGCCCAGTGCCGCACTGCCCCTGTCCTGGACCGGCGCGCACTGCCCCGGGCAGGCCGCACCGCGGTTCTCGTCATGGGACTCATCACTGTTCCTCCGTCGCCGGGTTGCTGCTCCCGGAGCTCTTCCGCACGCTTTTGTTCTTCTCCACGTTGCTCTTGTCGGTGCTGTTCTTGTCCGGGCTGCTGGCGGATGCATGCCCGGTAGGGGCCTTCAAGCTTCCCAACGCACCCACCACACGCATTGCACCGGTGTTGGTCAGCACCGGCCCGGTGGTCAACGACGAGGAATAGCCACCCTGACCGCCGTCGGGAGGGAGCGGGACCGGAGAGTGGTCCAGGATTTCACCGCGGCGCCGCGGAAGCGTGAGGCGGAAGCAGGAGCCCTCGCCGGGAATGCCCCACGCGTCGAGCCAGCCGTCATGCAATTTGGCGTCCTCCATGGCGATCGAAAGGCCCAGTCCGCTGCCGCCGGTGGTGCGGGCCCGGGCGGCATCGGCACGCCAGAACCTGAAAAAGACATGTTCCAGCGAGGACGGGGACATGCCGATGCCGTAGTCCCGCACGGCAATCGCAACAGCCGAATCATCCGCCGAGACAAAGATCTTCACCGGCTTGCCCTCGCTGTGTTCGACGGCGTTAAGCACCAGGTTGCGCAGAATTCTGTCGATGCGCCGGGAGTCCATTTCGACAATGCACTTGTGGTTGCGCAGCCGGGTCACGACCGAAAGCTCTGTTGAGTTGGCCTCGGCAACCGGGGCTGCGCCGTCGATCACGGAATGCACCACGGAGAAAATATCCAGCGATTCCACGTCCAGATCGGCCACGCCGGCGTCGAAGCGGGAGATCTCCAGCAGGTCGGCAAGGAGCAGCTCAAAGCGCTCGACCTGGTGAAAAAGAAGTTCCGAGGAACGCTTGTAGATCGGGTCAAAGTGCTCGCGGGCATCGAAAAGGACCTCCGCGGCCATGCGCACGGTTGTCAACGGGGTGCGCAGTTCGTGGGAAACATCCGAGACAAAACGCTGCTGCATCTCCGAAAGCGTGCCCAGGGCCGTGATTTGGTCCTGCAGTGACGTGGCCATTTTGTTGAACGACGTCGCAAGCCTGGCCATTTCGTCCTCGCCCTTGACCACCAGGCGCTCCTCCAGCTCGCCCGCGGCCAGCTTCTCAGAGACGGCCGCCGCCTGGCTGACAGGGTTCACCACCGTGCGCGTCACGTACCAAATGATCACACCAATGAGCACCAGGAGGATGCCGCCGGCGAGCCACAGAACTGACTGAATATAGTCCAACGTCACCTGCGCGCTGTTCAAGTCATAGATCATGTACAGCTCGTAGTTGGTCTTCAGCAGTTCGACCTGGCTGCCCACAACCACTGCCGCATGGACGCCGGAGCTGCCCGTCGGCAGCGCGATTGACTGCCAAAACTGGCCCTTGGGATCCCCTTGGACAGACTTGCGCAATTCGTCGGGGAGGATGGCGGTCGTCAAGCCGCCGGAATCCGCGGAACTCACGGCAAGTTTGCTGTTTTGACCCGGGATCTTGACCAACAGGTATTTACGGTTGTCGTCCGCGCCACCCACTTCGAGCAGTTTCAGGGTGTCTTTCACATATTTCGACACGCCCGGCTGGTCGCTCAGGCTCGCATTGGAAAAATTGTCTTGAATCTGGGTGGCGCCCCGTGTCGATTCCTGCTGCGCTTGGATCAGCCGTTCCTTGAACAAACCATTGGAAATCTGCCCGGCCAGGTAGCCGCCAACGCCAACCACGGCGACCGAGGCAATCAACAAGGTGGTCACAACGGTGCGGAACTGCAGCGATGTGCGCCACCGTGTGGACCATGCCTGTCGAAACCTCACGGCCAGGCGCCACAGGGTCGCGCCTGCGGCGCGCAGCCCGTGGCCTGTTTTGGCCAGCACGGCGCGGACCGGATTTCCAGCTGGCGTTCCGTCGTGCGGCTCAGCCGGGATTTCGGGCGAATTCCCGGCAGACGGTTCGACGGAGACAGCTTTGTCCTCAGACAACTTGCCCGGGGCGTCTGCGCTGCCGGGCGGTTGGGCGGACACGGTTCCGGGCACCGCGTTGCCGGCCGTCTCCTGTCCAGCCCCGACGGAGGGTGGGTGTTGAGCAGCGCGGTGTGTGACGGCGTCGTTCTTGGCCTGGTCCTGACTCATGGCTTGTTCACCGCAGCCGCATGGCAATCAGCGCTTAGTTCCCGGCCTTGTAGCCGACGCCGCGGACGGTGAGGACAACCTCGGGGGCTTCCGGATCACGTTCGATCTTTGAGCGCAGGCGCTGCACATGGACATTGACGAGCCGCGTGTCGGCTGCGTGGCGGTATCCCCAAACCTGCTCCAGCAGGAGTTCACGGGAGAACACCTGCCACGGTTTGCGGGCCAGGGCAACGAGAAGGTCAAATTCGAGCGGCGTGAGTGAGATCTTTTCTCCTGCGCGCCGGATGGAATGACCAGCCACGTCGATGGAGATCTCGCCGATGACAAGCGTTTCCGGGGCCTTGACGTCGCCGGGACGCAGCCGGGCCCGGACGCGGGCAACCAGTTCGGCGGGCTTGAAAGGCTTGGCAACGTAATCGTCGGCCCCCGACTCAAGACCGCGGACGACATCGGAGGTGTCGGACTTGGCCGTCAGCATGACAATCGGGACGTCGGATTCGGCACGGATGAGCCGGCAAACCTCAATGCCGTCCATTCCGGGCAGCATCAGGTCGAGCAGGACAAGGTCCGGCTTGCTGGCCTGGAATACCTCCAGTGCCTTTGCTCCGTCGGCGCAAAATACGGGATCAAAACCGTCATTGCGGAGCACGATGCCGATCATCTCGGACAGTGCCTCGTCATCGTCAACAACTAAAATACGTGCCTTCATACCTCTATATTTGCCTATTACCACCACATTGTCCCCATCGACGCTCCACACGGCCGTCAACTGGGGTCCCATCCGAGGGTTTTTGTGCCCATTTCCGCCGAAGCTGGCTGCGACTGACGTTCGGGTTGCTGGGGATCCGACGCATCCATTGGGCAGCTGCGAGGGGTGCCAAAGCCCATCACCCCTTCTATCTGGTGCATGGACCGCCCGCTTCTGTCCACAAACGGCAAATCTTTCCGCAATGTCCAGGCATTCACAGAATATATTCGGATCTTCCGGATAGGGTTTGATGGTGGACGGAGCCGGGCAACAGGTCCCGGGTCGGCGACTGCTTGGACAGGCATCAGCGGCCCGCAGTGACCCACCGTTGTTCGAGCCGCCATGTTTTGACGGGGGATTCTTTGAGGGGAACACGATGACGCAGGAACCAGGACAACCACCGATTGAGCCAGAAGGCCAACCCGGACAATCTCAGCAGCCCCAGTGGGGCCAATACGGACAGCCCCCACAAGCACCGCAGGCACCGCAGCCTCCACAGCCGCAGGCACCGCAGGCTCAGCCACAATACGGCCAGCCCCAGCAGCCTCCGCAGCCTCAGTGGGGACAATACGGCCAGCCTCAGCAGCCTCAGTGGGGCCTGCCGAACCAGGGTCAGCCGCAACAGCCCCAATGGGGTCAGTACGGCCAACCTCAGTACGGCCAGCCCCAGCCCGGCCAGCCCGGAATGCAGCCCGGATTCAACAATTACGTCGCCCCGCCCAAACCCGGCGTCATCCCCCTGCGCCCCCTGGGCCTTGGCGAGATCCTGGACGGTGCCTTCCAGGCTGCACGCCGCAATGGGAAGGCCATGTTTGGCTCAGCCCTGATCTTCCAGCTCGCCACGACAGCCGTGAGCCTGGCCGTCATGTTCCTGGTCTTTGGCCGGTTCATGTCAGATCTTTTCACCATGGACACGATCAACAGCAACGACGCAGCGGAACTGGAAGCCTTCGGCGGCGGGCTGGTTACATTTTCGCTGTCCATGCTGTTGACGGCTTTCTTTGCCGTGCTCATCCAAATGGTCCTCCAGGGCGCCTTGGTGGTGCCCGTGCTCCGCGCCGTGCTCAACCGCAAAACCACCTTTGGGCAGATGTGGCGCCTGACCAAGCCGCGCGTCGGCAGCCTCATCCTCCTGGCCGTGCTTTACGCCGCCGCCACCCTGGTCGCGATCCTGTTGTTCACGGCGATCGTCGTCGGCTTGATATTCGCCATGGACGCACCGAATTCGTCCACGGCGGTCCTTGGCGTCATCGGCCTTTCACTCCTGCTGAGCCTGCCCTTCGTGGCGGCCGCAGTGTGGCTTGGCACCAAGGTTCTGCTGGCCCCGGCAGCCATTGTCGTTGAGAATGTCGGCGCCATCGCCGGCATCAAAAGGTCGTGGCAGCTGACGCGCAGAAATTGGTGGCGGACCTTTGGCACCTCGATCCTGGCGGCCATCATTGCCGCCGTCATTGGCAGCGTCATCACCACCCCGGTGAGCCTGCTGGTCAGTTTCCTGGTGCCCCTGATGATGGGTGGCGACCCCACCGCCGACCAATCCGTCACCGCAATGCTTGTCGCCCAGGCGATCGCCAGCGTCGTTGGTGCGATCGTCGGCGCGGTGACCCTGGCCTTCCAAACCGGCGTCATGGCATTGATCTACGTTGACCTGCGGATGCGCCGCGACGGCTTTGACATTGCCCTGCTGAAGGAATCCGAGACAGGCAAGGACGACGGCGGGATCCCGGGTTCCCCCGTTCCCGGTGCCGTGGTGCCCGGCAGCCAGGCAACGGACGCCTTCGGCCACAACCCCTACAACCCGGGCCCGCAGCAGCCCGGACACTACGGACAGTAGGCAGCCGCCCACATGCCGTTGCCATTGATTGGCCCAGCCCTGCGCCTGGCCGAAGTTCCTGTTGCCCCCGGGGCCGACGAGGCCCGACGGTGGGCACAGGACGAACTTGCCCAAAAGGTGTATCAGGATGCCAAGCCCGGCTGGGCGGAGCAGCTCGCCGCGTTGATCAAACGGGCCGTGGAGGATCTCCTGAACAACGTCGGGGTTGCCAACGGTTACGCGGGCCTGGCCATTGTTGCCGGCCTTGCACTGGTGGCCGTCATTGCCATCGTGTTAATTGTCAGACCCCGGCTCAACCGCAGGAAGGCCGCCGACCGGGATGTGTTTGCCGGTGTGCTCCTGCTGACAGCCGAGCAGCACCGCAAGCTGGCCCGCACGGCGGCCCAGGCCGGAGACTTCCACACCGCGGTCAGCGAGCAGTTTCGGGCCATCGTCCGAGCCGCGGAAGAACGTGATGTCTCTGTTCCGGCCCCCGGACGCACGGCCCTGGAAATCGCGGCGGAACTGGAACTGGCATTCCCCTCCCACAGCGTTGCCCTGCACCACAGCGCAGAACTCTTCAACTCCGTGCGCTACGGGCACCTGCCACCCACGGCGGACATGTACGAGGAGCTGGCTGCGACAGACACGGCCATGGCCGAAACAACGCCTGTCTATGCCGGAGACTTTCAGGAGGCGCAGCCGTGACCGCCACCGAACAAGCGCCACCGCCTGGGAACTCCGGACCCACCGTGCCCGGGGGCACCGGGGCTGCCGGCACCGACGGAGGCGCGGTTTTTCGTGCGGAGCACCCCAGCGCGCCCAAGCGGGCCGGACGGTGGTGGCGGCAGCACAAGTTTTGGCTTGTCTGCGCCGCCATCTTTGTTGTCCTTTCCCTGCTGGGCATCATTGTGGGCAGCAGCGGGGAACGATCTTCGGGCACCCTGTCCATCACCAACCCGGCCCCGGCAGGAGCCCAAGCGGCCGCGTCGGTGCTGCGCAACCAGGGAGTGAGTGTCACGGCGACGGATTCGCTCGCCGACACCACACATGCCCTCGCTGCCAACGGCCCCGGCAACAGCACAGTGCTCTTTTACGATCCCAACAACCTCCTGACCCCTGACAAGGCGGCAGCACTGTCGGCGGCCGTGCAGGGCTCGGGCGGCAAACTGGTGGCCGTTGCCCCCGGCCCGCTGACGACGAAGAAATTCAGTCCAGACCTCGCCAGCACGGGCACCGCCGCCGGCACGGCGTCGGCGGCCGCCCGCTGCAACATTCCCGCCGCGCTGGCCGCCGAAACAATCGACGGCGGAGCCCCCGCCCTCGGCGCCGCCTCGGCCACTGTTCCCCTGCGCCTGTACAAGGGTGCCGAAACTTGTTTTTCCCCATCCGGGAAGACCACGGCCGGAGGCTACCTGGCCGGCAACAGCTCAGGCGACATTGCAGTACTGGGCAATCCCGGCGTCGTCATCAATCAAAACCTGGCCAACCGCGGCAACGCTGCCCTGACCTTCGGCTTGTTGGGCAGCACCCCAAACCTGCTTTGGTACACGGTGTCGGTGAAAGACATTCCGGTGGCCGAGCAGCAGCAGCCCCTGTCCGATTTCATGCCGGAATGGGTCTTCCCCGCGTCGGCCTGGCTGCTGATTGTTGCCCTTCTCGGCATGTTCTGGCGCGGGCGGCGGAACGGTCCGCTCGTGACGGAGCCGCTGCCTGTCATCGTGAAAGCCTCCGAAACGCTCTCCGGGCGGGCACGCCTGTACCAGAACGCCAGGGCCGTCGACACTGCCGCGCGCACCTTGCAGCACGCCACCTTGACCCGGTTGGCGCGGAAACTGCGGCTGGGAATTTCCGCCGAGCCTGCCGCGGTGGTGGAAGCCGTGGTTGCCGTCAGCGGACGCAAGCACCAAGAAGTGCACGCCCTGCTGCTGGGCGAGGCACCACAAACCGAAAAAGACATGTTGTCCATGGCCGTTGAACTGACGGCCCTAGAGGAAGAAGTGGCAAAGCAATGAGCCTGCCCCACCCGGAATCCGCGCCCCCCGCCCCCATGCCGCCTGCCCAGGCTCCGCAGTACCAGGGCCGCACCCAACCACAGCATCCGCCTGCCCTGAGCCCGTCGGCGCAGTCCCTGCTGGCCGTCCGCAGCGAAGTGGCCAAGGCCGTCGTCGGCCAGGAAGCCACCGTGACCGGGCTGCTCATTGCCCTGCTGGCCGGCGGGCACGTGTTGCTGGAGGGCGTGCCGGGTGTGGCCAAGACACTGCTGGTCCGCGCCTTGTCCGCAGCGTTGAGCCTGGACACCAAGCGGGTGCAGTTCACCCCTGACTTGATGCCCGGCGATGTGACGGGATCATTGATTTACGATGCCAGCACCTCAGCCTTCACCTTCCGGGAGGGGCCCGTCTTCACCAACATTCTGCTGGCCGACGAGATCAACCGGACGCCGCCCAAAACCCAGGCCTCACTTCTGGAAGCCATGGAGGAGCACCAGGTCTCGGTCGACGGCGTTTCGCGCAAGCTGCCGTCGCCGTTCATGGTGGCCGCCACCCAAAACCCGGTTGAATACGAGGGCACCTATCCGCTGCCCGAGGCCCAGCTGGACCGCTTCCTGCTCAAACTCACCATGGAGCTGCCCGGGCGCGACGATGAAATTGAAGTGATCCGCAGGCACAGCCTGGGCTTTGACCCTCAGGACCTGCCTGGCGCCGGCGTGCGTGCCGTTGCCGGCGCAGCCGAGCTGGCCCAGGCCCGCACCGAGGTGGCGCAGGTCGGTGTTGCCGGGGAGATCCTGGCTTATGTGGTTGACCTGGTCAGGGCCACCCGCACGGCCCCGTCCTTCCAGCTGGGTGTTTCCCCGCGTGGCGCGACGGCCATCCTCAAGTCGGCCCGCGCCTATGCCTGGCTTTCGGGGCGCGGCTTCGTCACCCCCGACGACATCAAGGCATTGGCGCTGCCCACCCTGCGACACAGGGTCGCCCTGCGCCCGGAAGCCGAGATGGACGGCGTCGCCGTGGACGACATTCTGCTCTCAATTCTGGCCACAGTGCCAGTGCCGCGCTGACGAGGAGCGAGAACCCGATGGCCATTTCAGGCAGGTTCTTCTACTTGGCGCTGGCGGCCCTGGTGCCCATCATTGTCCTGCCGGGAGCAATGACCTGGCTGCTGGCATTGGCGGTGCTGACCGTCGTCCTGCTGCTCGACCTGATGCTCGCCGCGTCACCGCGCCATGTCGCCCTGCGCCGCGCGCTGCCCTCCGGTGTGCGTTTGGGTGAGCAGAGCACTGCGGTTTTGCGGCTGGCCAACGAATCAGCCAAGACGCTGCGCGCCCAGGTCAAGGACGGCTGGCAGCCTTCGGCGGGGGCTTCCAACGCCCTGCAGAGGACCACGATCCGGCCGGGCGAACGGGCGGCATTGAGCGTGGCCCTGCAGCCGTCCCGTCGTGGAGACCTGCTCACCCACCATGTCACCATCCGGTCATTTGGCCCGTTGGGCATGGCTGCACGGCAACGGAGCATCCCGGCCCCCGGCCTGCTGCGGGTCCTGCCACCCTTTCATTCCAAGCGCCATCTGCCCTCAAAATTGCGGAAGCTGCGTGAACTGGACGGGAGGGCGGCAGTGCAGATCCGTGGCGCCGGAACGGAGTTTGATTCACTGCGTGACTATGTGCGCGGGGATGATGTGCGCTCGATCGACTGGCGGGCCACGGCCAGGCGGCAGGACGTGGTGGTCCGCACGTGGCGGCCCGAGCGGGACCGACGCGTCGTCATCGTTTTGGACACCTCACGCACTTCGGCTGCCAGGATTGACGACGAGACTGCCCTGGACACGGGCATCGAAGCATCCCTGCTGCTCGCCGTTTTGGCCGAGCGCGGCGGTGACAGGGTCAGCCTGGTCGCGTACGACCGCCGGGTCAGGGCCAAGGTTTCCTCCACGGGCAAGGGCAACATGCTCAATGCCATGGTGCAGGGTCTTGCCCCGCTTGAGCCTGAGCTGATTGAGCTGAACGCCTCGGCCATTGCCGGGCAGGTCCGCGACGTGACCGCGCACCGGGCCCTTGTCGTCTTGGTGACCTCGCTGGATGCCGGCGCTGCGGAGGAAGGCCTCATCCCGCTGGCGTCAACACTGGCGCAAAAGCATGTTGTGGTGGTTGCGGCCGTCCGCGATCCTGCGGTGGATGTGGCCCGGCTGGACCGTTCCACAACCGCCTCGACCTATCGTGCGGCTGCCGCCGAACATGCGCTGAACCGGCGCGCCGCCATCACCGCCGTCCTCAAGCAGGCGGGCGTGGAAGTTGTGGACGCACCCCCGCAGGAACTCCCGCCGCAGCTGGCGGACATGTACATCAGGCTCAAAGCCGCCGGACGCCTGTAGGACCGGTCTTCGCAAGGTGCCGTCCCCGCGGGGGCTGCCATTTCGGGACGGCTGCTTCGGACCTGTTACTTGGGGCCGGTTACTGCGAGCTGGGGGCCTCGAGCTGCAGTGCCGCGAGCTTGGCGGCCAGGACCTTGGCCAGGACCTCGTGCCCGCCTGCTGTCAGGTGCACGCCGTCGGCCATCTGGTTGGCCACACCGTAACGGGTCAGCCAGTCACCGGCACTGACAAACATCGCACCGTTGTGCTTGGCAAAACCTGCCAGCAGGGCATCAACCTGCATGCGCCGCCCTCCCGGAGTGCCGCTGGCCAGGGTGCCGATGAACAAGTACTTGGACGTCGGGTAGCTGGCCTTCAGATCCCTGAGCAGGCGGGCTGCATGCGCCAAAATCTCGGCATCGGACGCTCCCCGGGCAGCATCGTTGCCGCCACCCTGAACCACCACGAGGGCTGGATTCCCATATGGCAGGACCACCGCTCCGCTCTCCACGGAATCAGGATAATTCGCGGACAACGACGTCTTGGTGACATACCCAATTCCCTGTGCCCCCACGAAGTTGACCTGGTAGCCGCGGGCCGCGAGCCCCTTCTCCACCCACGTGTCGGAGGCGCTGACTCCCTTGGCACCCGCCGACTGGGAATCGCCGAAAAGCACCGCTGACCGGGCAATGGCAGGATCAATGACTTCGGTTCGGCCCGACACCGGATTGACGACCCGCGCACCGGCTGGCAGATCCCACACCGTCACGGTCTCATCCTTGGGCCCGGGGCTGATGGCCCGGCCGCCGTCGGGAACAGCATTGTGCTCTGGCTGCACCGGGTCCGGGGTGGGTGCCAGTGTTCCCGGCGGCGTCACAACTTCCGCCCCGCCCGCGGCCGCCATTTCCCACCCGGCCACGCCTTGGAGAACCGAGGTGGGTCCAACCAGGGCCACGGCCAGGGCAAGCGTCAAAAGGACTGCCGAGCCGCGTGCCACGCTGCGGTGAGTCATGAGCCGTACCTTTCAAACAGTGCTGTCGAAAGGCAATCTTAGTCAATGAACTTTAACTTTTAAGGCCCTATTGGTAACGAATTCCGCTCAATTCCTCCGCGACGTCCAGCGCCCGGTTCAGCACGGACCGGGCCTCCTGCGGTGTCAGCGCCGCCAGCCCGGTTTCCGGGGTGATGCGCAGCTGGTTCAGCGAGGCTTCAGCCAGCCCCAGCCCGCGCCAGGGCCGCATGATCCGTTCCACCAGTGCAGCGTACGACGGCGGGGCCTGGCCTGCCATGGCGGGGACAGTTCCAGCCCACACACCCATGCCGGATTCGATGGCGCCGGCCAGCTGTTCCCAGTGCCCCGTGTCGAGGATGGCCAAGGGAACGGCCACGGCGTCGATGCCGGAGTCGAGCGCCGCCTCAAGTGCTGTGCGCCACGCGGCCGTTTCGGCGGCTGGGGCCCCCGGCTCGGAGGCGCTGGTACCGGTGACCCCGGTCCCGCCCGGCACCAACTGCGCGGGAGCCAGGTTGATGGCAACCTTGGCGAAGCCGGCCTTGCGGGCTTCGCCAACCAGGGTGTTCCAGGTCTGGCGCAGTTCCGATACCGGGATTGCGCGCAGCGTCCTGTAACCCGACGCCGTGGGGATGGTCCCGGCCAGGGCCGCCGCCACGTCCGGTTCGTCAATCTGCAGGGTCAACTCTGCGCCCGGCACCGCGGCTCCCACCTTTTGCGCGTGCACCGCCAGCCCGGCGGCCAGCGACTGGGCAATGTCACGCCGGGCACCGTAATCACGCAAGGCCCGCTCACCATAGTGCAAATGAATTGCGGCGGCCAGTGACACCGGACCGGTCACATGGACCTTGAGTTCCGGCGGCATGGTCCCGCCTGCACCGGCAACGTCGGCCAGCACGTTGACGTCGGTTGAAAGCGCCGACGCGGCCCGTCGGTGGTCGTGGCCGGGCCTGTCAACAAAGCGCCAGCCATACGGCTGCACGTCAACGGGAAGCTCCACCAGCAATGCCGCCGTGCGGCCGACGGCGTCGGAGCCGACGCCGCGGGCCGGCAGATCAACAAGAGAAGGCAGGTGCGGGACAGTGAACAAGCCCAGTGAGACCTTGGCCGCCTCGACCGGGTCGGTGCCCGGCCACTGGCCCAGCGAGGTGGCGGTGGCAACCTCGGGGAAAGCACTGCCGCGCGCGGCACTCGGGGGCTGGCTGGGTGCGGGGATCACGGAAGCTGCGTGCCGCCGTCGTCCGTGGTTGCCGTGGATTCATCGGCGGCGGAGGTGGCGGCGGGGTCGGCCACAAAGCCCTGGCCGTCAAGGCTCACCACGGGAACAACACCGGTTGCGGCGACGGCGGAGTGGCTCTCCGAAATGGCCTGGTGGTGGTGGATGACCTCGCTGATGATGAAGTTCAGGAACTTTTCGGCAAAGGCGGGATCGAGGTTG
This sequence comes from Specibacter sp. AOP5-B1-6, assembly GCF_052376555.1. Classification (NCBI taxonomy): domain Bacteria; kingdom Bacillati; phylum Actinomycetota; class Actinomycetes; order Micrococcales; family Micrococcaceae; genus Specibacter; species Specibacter sp. AOP5-B1-6. Next base: position 21,113 of record NZ_JBQSVT010000033.1, on the reverse strand, counting down.
GCGGACTCGGCTAGGGCACGCAGCCGGTGGATCTGGGCCTTCTCGCGGTTGGGGTCGGCCGGGGGCAGCTGGTGCCTGGCCTTGAGGATGCCCACGCGCTGGGTCGCCTTGAACCGCTCGGCGAGCAAATACACCAGGGTTGCGTCAAAATTGTCGATGCTGGAGCGGATGGACAGCAGCTCGGCCATGACGGCAGGGTCGACGGCGCCTGTCAGGGAACTGGCGGCCGGGTCAAAATCTTCGACGGACAGGTGCTGCGTGTGGCTCGGTTCGGTCATAGACACAGTTTAGGCGGTGCACCGGGCGGACAAAACTCGTGTCCATCCGGTGCACCGCCGAAAACTACTTGGCAGCCAGCAATGCCTGGTGTGCCGCCCGGCGCTGCGCCTGCTCTGCCGGGTTGGGCACGGGCAGCGAGGCGATCAGGCGCTTCGTGTAGGCGTCCTGCGGGTTGCCCATGATCTGGTTGCCGATCCCCTGTTCCACCAGCTTGCCCTTGTAAAGCACCCCGACCCACTCGGCCAGGATGTCGACCACGGCCAAGTCATGGCTGATGAACAAGGCCGCGAAGCCCAGCTCTGTCTGGATCTCACGAAACAGTTCAAGGACCTTCGCCTGCACCGAAACGTCCAGTGCCGAGGTGGGCTCGTCGGCGATGAGCAGCCTTGGCTTGAGCGCCAGACCGCGGGCAAGCGAGGCCCTCTGGCGTTGGCCGCCGGAGAGTTCGTGCGGATACCGTTTGGCGTAGGCGCCGGGCAGCTGCACCGAGTCGAGCAGCTCCTGGACCTTTTTGGTGACGGCCGGCCCCGACAGATCGGTGTGGATGATCAGCGGCTCGGCCACACACTCGCCAATTGTCAGGTGCGGGTTGAACGAGGCTGCGGGATCCTGGAACACAAAGCCGATGTCCTTCCGGTGGGGCCGGAACGTGCGCTCCTTGTAGTTGAGCATCTCGTAGCCGAGCACGTTCAGGGAACCGCCGGTGGTGCGGTTCAGCCCGGCGATGGCCCGGCCGATGGTGGTCTTGCCCGAACCGGACTCCCCCACCAGGCCAAAAACCTCCCCGGCACTGATGGTGAACGAGACCTTGTCCACCGCCCGGAAGGCCGGACTGCCCAGCCTTCCGGGGTATTCAATCTCCAGATCGGTGGCACGGACCAGCACCTCCTTGTCCTGGAACGCGCGCTCGGTAAAGCCCGCCGAGGCGGAGTTGCGGCCCAGGTGCGGCACGGCGGCGAGCAGCTTCTGCGTATATGGCTCCTTCGGCGCCGCGAACAGCTCCTCGGCGCCGGCTTCCTCCACGACGTCGCCCTGGAACATGACAACGACACGGTCGGCCAGGTCTGCGACGACGCCCATGTTGTGGGTGATCAGCACAATGGAAGTGCCGTACCGATCACGCAGGTCCCGCAGCAGTTCCAGGATTTCGGCCTGGACGGTCACATCGAGGGCGGTGGTGGGTTCATCCGCCACAATCAGGCCGGGATTCAGCGCAAGTGCCGCGGCAATGACAACCCGCTGCTTCTGCCCGCCGGAGAACTGGTGCGGGTAGTAGTCGACACGTTTGTCCGGTTCGGGGATGCCGACCTTGCCCAGTGCCTCAATGGCCAGTTTGCGGGCTTCCTTCCTGCCGACCCGTTTCCCTTCCGGCCGGTGTGCGCGCAGCCCTTCGGCAATCTGCCAGCCCACCGTGTATACGGGGTTCAACGCCGTGGACGGTTCCTGAAACACCATGGCCACGTCGCGTCCACGGATCTGGCGCAGCTGGTGCGCACTGACCGTGATGATGTCGTTGCCGCTGATGACCACGGCCCCGCTGCTCTGGGCGGTCTCGGGGAGCAGACCCAGGATGGCCTTCGCCGTGACGGTCTTGCCCGAGCCAGACTCGCCCACGATCGCCACAATCTCACCCGGGGCAACGCTGAAGGAGACGTCCTTGACGGCCTTCACGTCGCCCTGGTCGGTGGCAAAGGTGACCTTCAGCTCGGCGATGTCCAGCACCTGCCGAGGTGCGGATTCGCCGGCGGGGGCCGGACCGCGCCGGCTGGTGCTGCCTGCGGACTTGCCGGTTGCAGCTTTATCTGTGGAGCGGCTCATGCCTCCACCAACTCCTCTTGTTTTTTGTTGCCGCGGGCCTTCTTCGCGGCCCGCTTGCGCCCGCGCAGGCGCGGGTCGTTGAGGTCGTTCATGGACTCACCCAGCAGGGTCAGCCCCAGCACCGTCAGCACGATGGCGGCGCCCGGGAACACTCCCGTCCACCAGATGCCGGAGGTGGCATCCGATTGTGCGTGGTTAAGGTCGTAGCCCCATTCCGCCGCGGCCGACGGCTCAATGCCAAAGCCCAAAAAGCCCAGCCCGGCCAGGGTCAGGATGGCCTCCGAGGCGTTGAGTGTGAAGATCAACGGCAGTGTCCGGGTGGCATTTTTGTAGATGTGCCGGGCCATGATGCGCACGCTGGAGGCACCCACCACAATGGCTGACTCGACAAACGGTTCGGCCTTCAGGCGGATCGTTTCGGCGCGGATGACCCGGAAGTACTGCGGGATGAACACCACGGTGATGGAAATGGCCGCCGAAAAAATTCCCGACCACATGTCGGAGCGGCCCTGGCTGATGGCGATGGACATCACCATGGCCAGCAGCAGCGTGGGGAACGCGTAAATGGCGTCGGCGACAACCACCAGGATCCGGTCAAGCCAGCCGCCAATGTATCCGGAGAGCAGCCCCAGGATCACGCCAAGGAAGATTGACAGCGCAACGGCCACCACAATCACCAGGAATGCCGTCTGGGCACCCCAGATGGTGCGGGAAAAGACATCGTAACCTCCCGCCGTCGTGCCCCAAATGTGGACGGACGACGGCGGTGCCTGGGTTTCGTTGAAGCGTTCGCTGGCGCCGTACGGGGCAAGCAACGGCGCCAGTGCCGCCGTCAGCAGGAACAGGAGCGTCATGGCGATGCCTGCAATGAGCATGCCGCGCTGGAGTCCCACACTTTTTTTCAGTTGGGCGACGATGGGCAGGCGGCTCAAGAGCGATTTTTTGGTCTCCAAGGCCTAGTACCTCACCCTCGGGTCGATCAGCGCGGCAATGACGTCGACGATGAAGTTGGTGACCGCCACGATCACTGCCAGCAGGGCCACGATGCCCTGGACGGCGACGAAGTCACGCGCTGTGAGGTAATGGGCCAGCTGGAAGCCCAGCCCCTTCCACTCAAAGGTGGTTTCGGTCAGGACCGCGCCGCCGAGCAGGAGTGCGATCTGCAGGCCCATCACGGTGATGATGGGGATCAGTGCCGGCTTGTAGGCGTGCTTGGTGAGCAGCCGGAATTCGCTGACGCCGCGGGAACGCCCGGCCTCAACATAGTCCTTGCTGAGAGTGCCGATCACGTTGGTGCGCACCAGGCGCAGGAAGATTCCCGCGGTGAGCAGTCCGAGGGCGACGGCGGGCAGGATGGCGTGTTGGGCGACGTCCCAAAACGCTGTCATGTTCCCGCTGCGGAGCGCATCGAGCCAGTAAATGCCGGTTGGCGCCGCCAACTGGGCCATGGATATTTCGGTGGTTGTGGTGCCGCGGCCGGCCACGGGCAGCCAGTCCAGCCACACGGCAAACACCAGTTTCAACAGCAGGCCGGCGAAGAAGACCGGGGTTGCGTAGAACGCGATGGCCAGCACGCGGGAGATGGCGTCCTGCCACTTGTCGCGGTGGTAGGCGGCGAGCATGCCAAAGGGGATGCCGATGGCAAGGGCCACGATCAAGGAGTTGAAGGCCAGTTCAAGGGTGGCTGCGCCGTAGGTTGCCAGCATGTCGGAGATCAGCAGGTTGTCCGAGATGGTGCGGCCAAAGTTTCCTGTGGCGATCTGCCCGAGGTATTCAAAGTACTGGATGAACAGGGGCCGGTCGTAGCCGGCCTCATGGACACGGATGGCCAGCTGCTCGGGAGGCAGCCTGTCGCCAAGGGCGGCCGAGATGGGATCGCCGGTCAGGCGCATCAGGAAAAACACCATGGTGACGAGGATGAAGATGGTGGGAAAAATCAAGACAAAGCGGATGGCCAGGTATTTACCGAGGCTGCCACCCGACTTCCCCTTGCTCTTGGGCACCTGCGCGGCGGGTTCTTCCACCGGCAGGTCAATCATTGCGGTCATGTGCGCCTATATTCTTTTCAAAATTCTTTTGGTTCAGGGGATCACGGTGTCTGCACCCGGGCGTTCGCGCAGTCCTGCTTCGCGCCCGCACAGCCCGTGCAAAAACACGAGCAGGCCGTGCAAAAGGCGGGGCATCCTTTGCAGAAAGCCCCGCCTTGTGCCAGTTGCTCAACTCGTCAGTGATTGCCGGAGAGGCATTACTTGGACAAGACGCCCAAACGGAACTTGAACGATGCGTCCAGGGTGTCCTTGGTGCCGTTGACCTTGACGTTGGACACGGCAACCTGGGCACCCTGCAGCAGCGGCAGCGTGGACAGGTCCTTGGACTCAGCCGTCTGGATGTCCTCGATCAGCTGGGTGCGCTTGGCCTGGTCGTTCATGGTGACCTGTTCGGTGATCATCTTCTGAACTTCAGGGTTGTCGTAGTGGTTGCTCAGGAAATTGTTCTTGCTGAAGAACGGTGTCAGGTAATTGTCCGCATCCGAGTAGTCAGGGAACCAACCCAGCTGGTACATCGGGTAGGCGTCCTTGACGCGCTGGTCGGAGTAGGAAACCCACTCGGTTGACTGCAGGTTCACCTTGAACAGGTCCGTCTTTTCCAGCTGGGCCTTGATGGCTGCATACTCATCGCCCGAGGACTTGCCGTAGTGGTCGGGGTTGTACTGCAGGTCAAGCGTCACAGGTGTTTCCACACCGGCGTCGGCCAGTGCCTTCTTGGCCTTGTCCACATCCGGCCCGCCGTTGCCGTCGCCATACATGGTCTTGAGCGGCTCGATGGCGCCGGTGAAGCCGGCCGGCACCGGCGAGTACAGCGGCAGGAAGGTGCCCTTGTACACCTCGTCGGCTATGGCCTGGCGGTCAATTGAGTCAGCCATGGCCTGGCGGACAGCCAGCGACTTGGCGGCGTCCGGCGTGTCCGTCTTGGCACCGAACGGCATCGTGTCGAAATTGAACACGATGTAGCGAATTTCGCCACCGGGCCCAATGTCGACCTTGACGTTCTTGTCCGACTTCAAGCTGTCGATGTCAGTGGCCGTGAGGACTCGCCACGCAACATCGATGCTGCCCTTCTGGACTTCCAGCTTCATGTTGTTGGAGTCGGCAAAGTACTTCATGGTCACCGAGTCCGACTTGGCCGGACCCAGCAGGCCCTTGTAGCCGGCGTACTTCTTGAACGCGATGAGCTCGTTCTTCTTGTACGTTTCAATGGTGAACTGTCCGGCAAAGGACTTCCCGGCAATGATGTCCTCATCGGTTGTGACGGCGTCCGGACTGAAAACGCTGTCATCGACGATCGGGCCGGCGGGACTGGTCAGCACCTGCGGGAACGTCTGGTCGTTGCCGACCTTGAGCTTGAACACCACCGTGGTGGCGTCGGGGGCCGACACGCTTTCCAGGTTGCCCAGCAGCGAAGCCGGACCCTTGGCATCGTTGATCTTCAGCTGCCGGTCGAAGGAGAACTTCACATCCTTGGAGTCCAGTTCGGTGCCGTTGGCCCACTTCAAACCTGATTTGAGCTTCACCGTGTACTCGGTGGGGGTGGTGAACGACGCCGTTTCGGCCAGGTCCGGTTTCGGCTCTGCACTTCCGGGCTCGGAGTTCAACACAAATGGATAGATTTGGTTCATCACAACAAACGAACCGTTGTCATACGACCCTGCCGGGTCCAGGAACGTGACCTTGTCGGTCGTGCCCACAACTACCGGCCCGCCCGCGGCCCCACCGTCTTCGGTGCTGCCGCCGCCTGCGGGGCCGGTACAGGCCGTCATGGTCAGGACGGAAACACCGGCAAGGGCAATAACAGATTTTAAGGCAATCCTACTTTTTGCCATCAGCAAACTTTCTCTTGTGGCTGACATGGAACAGGCCACACGTCATTGTGTGACCTGAACCACTTGATTGATAGTCAATCTTTATCAGACTTTGCTGCCCACCGCCGTACTGAAGCCAAAGTTGCAACCAGAAGGTTACCTAAGGGACTCCGCCCGCGGCCCAGCCACAAAATACGGACTGCGGCCGAACCAGCCGGCCAGTTTCGTATAGGCATCCGAGGCTATGGGCACCCGAACTTCAGGTCCGATGCCCCTCTCAATGCCCCGATATTCGGGCTTCAGCATCCGCTGGGCCCAGGCCAGGGACTGGTCGGCGAGGACCGGGTCAAGGATGACCGGCACGCCAGTGGCTTTCACCAGGTCCCAGCCATGAACGGTGAATTCGGTGATTTGCAGGCCGATGCGGCTGCGCAGGGGGGCTTCGCCGCCTCCGGGCAGGGCCACCTGGGCGCTCAGGTCAGCGGTTGACCATGCCCGCATCAGCAGTGCGGCACCGTCGCTGAACCGCGTCGACCAGTCGGCGCCAACTGTCGCATCCGAGGCGAGCGGGTCAATATTGTTTCCGCGGGCCATGACGGTGTATTTGTGCAGGTCCTGCACGACCAGGTGGTGCAGGAGTTCCTGGACGTTCCAGTCGGTGCACGGCGTGGGCCATTCCGCCTGGTTGGAGGAGATGGAGCTTATAACTTCGGCGCACTGATTCAGTGCGCTGTCCAGAAATTGCAGTGGGTTGGGAATTGCGTGCGGGGGCATTGTGTAAACCTTCCGTGAGTCAAGTCACCTTATTGGAAGTTTACGCCAGCAGCGCAAGGCCCCGCTTTTCTGCAACGCTCTCGCAGCAATGGTCGGTTTTTTGGCAACGCTGTCGCAGTGGGTGCGATAGCGTTCACCGAAATGGCACCATTGCTGCGAGAGCGTTGCCTAAGGCAGGACTGTAGGACCTTTTGCCGCGTTGGCTAGGGAAGCTCGGGGCGGGCCAGGGAGCGGGCCGTGTCGATGGTGGCCTGGCCCAGCACGCGGGACCCCTGGTACAGCACGATGGTCTGGCCCGGGGCAACACCGCGCAACGGCTCGACCAGGGTGACATGCAGCTGTTGGCGGGTGACGCCGTCGTCCGTTTCTTCGGTGTCCTTCACTTCGGTGACAGAGGCGCGCGCCGGCACGGGATCCCCGTGTGCACGAACCTGCGCGTAGCAGTCAAACTCGTCGCCGGTGGCGACCTCGGCGATGGGCATCCCGGCCCAGGAGACCTTGATGCCCTGGATGGAATCGATGGCCAGCAGTGCGTGCGGGCCGACGATGACCTTGTTTTCCTTGGGCCGGATTTCCAGGACAAAGCGGGGCTTGCCGTCGGCGGCAGGGGTGCCGAGCTTCAGGCCGCGGCGCTGGCCCACGGTGAACTGGTTGGAGCCGGTGTGGCCGCCGACCTTCGCACCGCTTTCGTCGACGACGTCGCCGTCGGTCATCTCAATTTTTTCGGCCAGCCAGCCGGCGGTGTCGCCGTCGGGGATGAAGCAGATGTCATGGCTGTCCGGCTTCTTGGCCACAGACAGCCCGCGGGCCTCGGCCTCGGCGCGGACCTCGGCCTTGGACGGGGTGTCGGCCAGCGGGAACATGGAGTGCTTGAGCTGCTCGTGGGTCAGCACGCCGAGCACGTAGCTCTGGTCCTTGGCCCAATCGGCGGCGCGGTGCAGCTCGGGGTTGCCGTCGGCGTCGGTGATGACCTTGGCGTAATGGCCCGTGCAGACGGCGTCGAAGCCCAGCGCGATGGCCTTCTCCAAGAGCGCGGCAAACTTGATCCGCTCATTGCAGCGCATGCACGGGTTGGGCGTGCGCCCGGCCGCGTATTCGTCGATGAAGTCCTGAACCACGTCCTCCTTGAACCGTTCGGAGAAGTCCCAGACGTAGTACGGGATGCCGAGCAGGTCGCAGGCACGCCAGGCGTCGTTGGAGTCCTCCACGGTGCAACAGCCGCGGCTGCCGGTGCGCAGGGTTCCGGGCATGCGGGAGAGCGCCAGGTGGACGCCGACGACGTCGTGCCCGGCATCCACTGCCCGTGCTGCGGCTACGGCGGAGTCAACTCCGCCGCTCATGGCGGCCAATACTCGCATTACTTGCCTTTCAATTCATTTCTGCTGGTGCGGTGGTGGTGCAGGATGCGGCTGGTCAGCCGGCGGCCCGGGTGCTTGCGGTTTCAATGCTTGACTTGTGCCCGGCCATGCCGGCTTGTTTTGCGCGTGCGTGTGCGTCAAGCAGCGCGGCCACAAAGGCGTCAACGTCTTCCTGGCTCGATGTATGCCCGAGGCTGAAGCGTTGTGCGCCACGCGCGGTGTCCTCGTCCAAGCCCATGGCCAGCAGCACGTGGGAGGGTCGCGGCACGCCGGCGGTGCAGGCGGAGCCTGTGGAGGATTCAATGCCGGCCATGTCCAGGAGGAACAGCAGGGAGTCGCCCTCGCAACCGGGGAACGTGAAGTGGGCGTTGCCGGGCAGCCTGCCGGCCGGGTTTTCCGCCGGATCCACCCCGCGCAGCACGGCCTCGGGCACCAGGTCCCGGACGGCCGCGATGACGGCGTCCCGAAGGCCGGCGATCCGCTCGTTTTCAGCCGCCAGGTTGGTGGTTGCGTCCGCGGCGGCCGCGGCGAATGCGGCAATGCCGGCGGTGTCGAGCGTGCCGGAACGGACGGAACGTTCCTGCCCGCCGCCATGCAGCACGGGGGTCAGTTTCACGGCGCGGCCCAGCAGCAGCGCGCCGACGCCCACGGTGCCGCCGATCTTGTGGGCGCTGATGGACATGGCGGCCAGGCCGGAGTCCTTGAAGTTCACAGAAACGGAGCCAAAGGCCTGGACGGCGTCCGAGTGGACCGGGATGCCGTACGTGTCGGCGAGCGCAACGACCTCGGCGATGGGCTGAACGCTGCCCACCTCATTGTTGGCCCACATGCAGCTGAGGAGCGCGACCGAGGAGGCCCCGCCGTCGGCCAATTCCTTTTCAAGGGCAGACAGGTCCAGCACACCGGCAGCATCGACGGGCAGCCAGACGGCTTCGGCGCCCTCGTGCTTCTCGAGCCATTCAACAGTGTCCTGCACGGCAGCGTGCTCAACGCTGGAGACGAGGATGCGGGTGCGGGCGGGGTCGGTGGCGCGCCGGGACCAGAACAAGCCCTTCACGGCGAGGTTGTCGGCCTCGGTGCCGCCGGAGGTGAAAATGACCTCGGTGGGGTGCGCTCCGGCTGCCTTGGCGATGGTTTCGCGGGCCTGTTCGACGGTGGCGCGGGCACGGCGGCCCGATCCGTGCAGGGAGGACGGATTGCCGCTACGGGCGATAACGGAAGTGAGTGCGGCGAGGGCCGGGGCCGAAATTGGCGTGGTCGCCGCGTGATCTAGATACACGGGCACGGCTCAATTCTACGGCACGGATCGTCCCGGGGCGGCGCGGATCAGCGTCCCGGACCGTTGAACTTGTCACCTTCGGAACTGAGGTTGCCGGCCGGGGTCACCTCAAGCGCCTCCAGATCCAGGGAATGCACGACGGCGGCGATCAGTTCCGCCGTTCCGCCCACCAGGGTGGAGTCAAAGTCGATCTCGGTGGCCAGGCACCAGCTGCGGTCCGCGGGCCAGGCCAGATTTGGTGGTTGAGCATTCCTGCCCGCCTCCTCGTCAAACCACGGCGGCCGGGCCAGTTCCTCGACTGTGCCGCGGAAGACCCAATATTCCCGCAGGCCCTTGGCAACTGTCAGTTTGGTGGCGGGACCTGTTGGGATGCTGCCGCGGCCGGGTTCGAAGCCGCCCCAGCCGACCCACACGGCCTGGAAAATATCTTGGTGTTCGGCAGTGTGTGCGCCCAGCACGTCCGCGAGCGCCACCAGCTGCCCCTGATCCAGCTCTCCGTTGCTTGGCCGTGTTTGACTCACACCGTCGATGTCGACCTGGGCGTAGAGTTCCGTCCGTGCCAGCCGGTGGAACTGGGCTTCCGGGTGCATCCGGGTTCCCTTGGCCCGGGCCACATCCGCCCAACGGAGCTCGTGTTCGCCGTGGCCTCCCACAGGATGAAATATGCGCGCATGGGCTTCAAAGGTGTCGGGAACCGTTGTGGCGACCGTCCCGATCCACTGGTCCCAACGCTCCTTGGTGAGGTACCGCTCCAGGGCATCGGCAATCCACTGGCCTTCGGCACCGCTTGCAGCTTCCATGCTCGGAGCCTAACGCATGGACATCCGGGCCGGAGCCGTAAGGCAGGCCATCAGCGGCGGCCGGGAACGCGCCGTCGAACTTCCGGGAAGCCCGGATACACGCGGCACACGGCAGTTCCAGTTCCAGGGGACTGAGGTTGTCAACGACTGCCCGCGATGGCAGGATCGGGGTGTCTCACATCACACAATGATCCCGGGGGGATTAAATCCATGCAGAAAGCATTTTTCCGTCGCACGACGGCTGCCGCCTTGTGCGCAGTCGCCATGGCCGCCACTGCCTTGATTGGCGGCAGCGCCACCCCTGCGCCGCCACCAGCCCAGTCCACACCCATTGATTTTCCCGCCGTCGACGGCCAACTCATGAGCTACGTGGTCAACGCCAAGGCTGCCAACGCCAACAAGACAAAAACTGCCGTGAAAGCCATTGAGGCGGCCGGCGGCGTCGCTGTCCAGCAGTGGCCCGAGATCGGCGTGGTGATTGTCCAGTCCGATCGGGCCAACTTCCGCACCCAGGTCCTCAAACTCGGAAAATCAGCCGTGGAATCGGTGGGTGCAACCCGCACCATCACCGTGGCCGAGGGCACCCCGGAGGGCCTTGCCACCCCCTGGCAGCAGGCACCTGCACAGCGCAGCAAGCAACTGGCCACCACCGATCTGCTCTACGGTGATGCCACGTTCGACGGCGTTGCACCAGATCCGCGCGAAGGCGAACAGTGGAGCCAGGCTCAAATCAAGGCAGACCAGGCCCACCAGGTCACAGACGGTTCCCGTGACGTGCTCGTCGGGGTGTTGGACAGCGGCATCGATCCAAACCACCCGGACCTGGCGGCCAACATTGACGTGGCCAACTCGGTCAACTGCACCAATGCCGGACGCCCGGACACCTCGCCCACAGGCTGGTTCCCCACCACGTCATCACATGGCACCCACGTCGCCGGCATCATCGGCGCAGCCCGCAACGGCGTTGGCATCGTCGGCGTGGCACCAAACGTGCGCATGGCCTCCGTCAAGGTCGTCAACGAAGCCGGTTCAATCTACCCGGAGTACGCCATCTGCGGTTTCATGTGGGCGGGCATGAAGGGCATGGACGTCACGAACAACAGCTACTACGTGGACCCCGTGCAGTTCTGGTGCGGCGACCAGCCCGACCAGAAAGCCGTGCTCGATGCCGTTGAGCGCGCCGTGAAATGGTCAACGAAACAAGGTGTGGTCCATGCCGCGGCTGCTGGAAATGCGTCCTACGATTTGGCCAACAAGACCACCGACGACGCCAGCCCGAACGACGTCGTCGGGATTGAACGCGAAATCAACAACGGCTGCAAGGACATCCCCACCGAGTTGGAGGGCGTGGTGACAGTGGCCTCCACGGATCAGGCCGGGAAGCTCTCGTCCTTCTCCAACCGCGGGCTGAACGTCATTGACGTGGCTGCACCCGGCTCACGGATCCTGTCCACGTTGCCGGACAACAAATACGGCCTGCTCAGCGGCACGTCGATGGCTTCGCCGCAGGTTGCCGGCGTGCTTGCCTTGATGAAGTCCGAGCATCCCGGGTTGAAGCCGAAGCAGATGATTTCCCAGTTGCGCAAGCAGGCCGAGGATCATGAGTGCCTGCCGTCGGCGACACCGACCGGCTCCGAGTGCATCGGCACCCTGCGCAACAACAGCTACTACGGCGAAGGCATTGTTGACGCCCTGCAGGCTGTCCGCTAAAACGTCGGCTTGTGCACTTCCGGCGGCCACCTTGCCCGGTGGCCGCCGGAACTGTTTAAACTTCCCTTGGAACCAGACGTGCGCAGCAGTGGGAGATTTCCTCGTCCGGCGCCAGGTCGTGAACCGAATCCCCGCACCCCTCAAGGGCGCCGCCCAGCAGCGATCCGTTGAGCGAGCAAACCACCCCGGTGTGGTCCTGGGAGAGGCGGTGGAACGGGCAGTTGGCCATGATGGTCCCGCCCTCGCCGTCGGGCTCGGGGCTGTAACCGGTCGTGGCCAGCAGCTGATGGATGCTCCCGGCCTCGGCGCCCAGACGTCGGCCCTCGTCATGGGCGACCGCGGCCAGGGAGCGCTCCACGTTTTCCCCGGTGTCAATGGAGCGCTGCACGGCGGCGGCCAGCAGTGCGGCGGCGAGGTCGTAGTGGCGCGGCGGAACGGAGACGCTGATCTCGGCCTGGGCCACGGCGTACAGCTTGCTGGGCCGGCCGGATCCCGGCCCGGTCTTCTCGCCGAGCTTGCGGTACTCCACCTGCAGCAGCTGTTCCTCCACCAGCTTGTCCAGGTGGACCCGCACGGTGCTCTTGGGCAGCCCCAGCGCCTGCGCGCATTCGTCCCGGCTCAGCGCATGACCGGCTCCGCGGACCAGGTCAAAGAGATCCTTGCGCACTGGATCGCCCAGGGAAGCCACGGCACGCAGGCGCTGACCGTCGTCGAGCCCGGAATTGGGCCCGGAATTCAGCGCGGCGGGCCCCGCTGCTGGCATGGCTTCCTGCTCCTGGGCGGCGATCTTGGGAGATTCCTTCGCTGACGGACGTGTGGACGGATGCCGTTCCGGTTGAATCATGGCTTCTGGCCTTTTGCTCTCTTGCCGTTGGTGGGCAGTTTGCGGTTTGTTTCATGCCTACTTGACGCTTTGAGTCTGCGCTTCTAAAGTCAATAATACAAGCTTTAGAAAGGGTTGGATATGTCCATCACCAGCGCGTCCCTGCCGGACCTCCTTGCGTTCGACGATCCCGAAACCCTGGCGGCGCCGGCAATCGCGGCGCCGGAAATTGACCTGCCCCGCGCCCAGGCGGCCATTGCCGAATTCCTGCGTGCCCTGGGCCGTGACGAGACGGACCCGCACCTGCTGGACACGCCCCGCCGCGTGGCGGCCGCCTATGCTGAAATGCTGACCCCGCGCGAGACGTCATGGACCACGTTTCCCAACGACGACGGCTATCAGGGCCTGGTGCTGGTCAAGGACATCCCCTTCCATTCACTGTGCCAGCACCACCTGCTGCCGTTCCGCGGCGTGGCCCATGTGGGCTATCTGCCCGGCGAGCGCCTGTTCGGCCTGTCCAAGCTGGCCCGCGGCGTGGAACTGTTCTCCCGCGACCTGCAGGTCCAGGAACGCCTCACCCAGCAGGTGGCTGACTGGCTCGAAGACACCCTCGCGCCCCGCGGTGTCGGAGTGGTCATGGAGGCGGAGCACATGTGCATGTCCCTGCGCGGCGTCCAGACCTCCGGCACCCTGACCCGCACCTCGGTCTTCACCGGTTTGCTGTCCGACGCCGGACCCCTCCGCGGGCAGTTCCCGCACTGACACTCGCCCTCGCCAGAGAGACGCACAAGCGAACGCCCGGGCGAACCAACCTTCATAGCAGAAACAGCCATTTCCAGCGGAAAGAGTTTCGATCATGAGCCAAACACCCAGCACACCAGCGACCCCCGGCGCAGCAGACGCCAACATTCCCGGCATGGTGATCATCGGCGGCGGCCTCACAGCCGCCACGGCCGCGGAAACCCTTCGTGCGGAAGGGTACGAAGGCCCCATCACGATCGTGGCCGACGAGGCCGAAATCCCGTACCAGCGCCCGCCCCTGTCCAAGGGCTTCCTGGCCGGCAAGGAAGACGAAGACGCACTCCTCCCCCTGCCCGCAAGCTGGTACCCCGAGAACAACGTCACCGTCCTGACCGGAACGGCGGCCACGGCCCTTGACCCCGGCGCCCACACCGTCACGCTGGCTGACGGCTCCGTGCTCCCGTATGCCAAGGTGCTTCTGGCAACAGGTGCCGCCCCGCGCCGGATCCCGTTTCCCGGCGTCGAACTTGCCGGCGTTTACACCTTCCGGACCAAGGCCGACAGTGTTGCCCTGAAGGAGCTGCTCTCTGCCGGGGGCCACAAGCTGGTCATGATCGGCTCCGGCTGGATTGGCATGGAAATTGCCGCCACTGCCCGCGAGCTGGGCAACGATGTCACGCTGCTGGGTTTGGAGGTCGTGCCGCTGTCCGCGGCGATCGGCGCGGAGCTGGGCGGCGTGTTCGTCAACCGCCACCAGGAGGCCGGCGTGAAGTTCGTGCTGCCGGCCAGCGCCGCCGCGATCCGGGGCACCGATGGGAAGGTGACCGCCGTGCTGACCACCACCGGGGAGGTGCTGCCGGCCGACATTGTCATTGTGGCCGTGGGCGTGGTTCCGAACACCGCACTTGCCAAGGACGCCGGGCTCACCATCAACAACGGCATTGAGGTCGACGCCGCGCTGGCGACCTCCGCCGAGGACGTGTACGCCGCCGGGGACGTTGCCAATGCCATGCACCCGGTGACCGGGACATTTGCCCGCTCCGAGCACTGGGCCAACGCGATTGCCAGCGGCAAGGTGGCGGCGAAATCCATGCTCGGCCGGGCTGCCGCACTCGATGACATCCCCTACTTCTACACCGACCAATTTGACCTCGGCATGGAGTACTCCGGCTTCGGCGCGCTGACCAAGGATGCCGAACTCGTGGTCCGCGGCGACCTCGCCAAGCGCGAATTCATCGCCTTCTGGGTGTTGGAAGGCCGGGTCGTGGCAGGCATGAACGTGAATATTTGGGACGTCCAGGACGCCATCAAGGCGCTCATCACCTCCCGCCGCATTGTCGACACGGTGAAGCTGGCTGACCCGCAAACCCCGCTCGAGGAGATTTGATGGAGGGTATGACCACCGCCCCGTTCCACACGCCGCCGCTGCTCCACCCGGTTCACCGCTTCGGCCCGCGCACCATCGACTTCAGCCGCCAGGTGGCCCTGATGGCGATCATCAACCGCACCCCCGATTCCTTTTACGACGGCGGTGCCACCTTTGCGTTGGATGCTGCGGTGGCCGCTTCACTGGCTGCCGTGAACGACGGCGCCGACTGGGTTGACATTGGCGGTGTCCCCTTTGCGCCGGGGCCGGCGCTGAGTGCAGACGAGGAAAGTGAGCGGGTCGTTCCGGTCATTGCAGCGGTGGCAGCCGCCAGTGATGTGATCATTTCCGTTGACACGTTTTTGCCGGAGGTGGCGGCGCGCAGCATTGCGGCCGGCGCCAACGTCATCAACGACACCACCGGGCTGTCCAACCCCGACATTGCCTCGGTGGTGGCAGAATCGGGCGCGCACATTGTCATCACCCACTCGTTGGCCGCGCCCCGCACCGCATATCCCCGGCCGCGCTACGACCACGTCGTCACCGAGGTGGCGGCCTTCCTGTCCTCCCGGGTTGAGCTGGCGATGTCGCTGGGCGTCCCGGCCGACAAGATCATCATCGACCCCGGCCACGACCTGAACAAAAACACGCTGCACACCCTGGAAATCACGCGGCGCTTCAACGAGATCGCCGCACTCGGCTTCCCTGCGCTGGCCGCCGTGTCGAACAAGGACTTCATCGGGGAAACCCTGGACCAGTCCAAGGATGAGCGGCTGGAAGGCTCCATTGCCTCCGGGGTGATCTGCATTCTGGGCGGCGCCCGGGTGTTGCGCATGCACAATGTGGCCGCCGCCAGCTCGGCCATCCGCATGACGGAAGCAGTCCTGGGCTGGCGGGAACCCGCATACCTGAAACACAACATGGGCCAGATCAACGAGCCCGCCCACCCCGTGCAGCCGGCAGATGTGTAGGATCTTGCGCATGGGCGCCACCCCTGCCGCCGCCCGCTTAACTTAACGAGGAGCCACGCATGATGGAGCGCATCTTTCCCGACCCGGCCGTACTCTCCGGAGCGGCCCTGGAACACGAGGTGCTGGCTGCGCCGCCGGAGAACCGGCGCAGCACCAGGCCGTGGGTGAGCTTCAACTTCATCGCCAGCATTGATGGTGCGGCCACCATGGACGGATTGTCGGGAAAACTTGGAAACGCGTGGGATCTGCGCGTTTTCTCACTCATGCGCCAAACCGCCGACGTCGTCCTGGTGGGCGCACAAACTGTCAGGGCCGAGGGGTACGGAGGGGAACTGCTGAGCAAGGCTGCACAAAAGTGGCGTGCGGAGAACTGGCTCTCGGAGCATCCCCCCGTGGCCATTGTCTCCGGCTCCCTCAACCTGGACCCGGGGCTTGAGGTGTTTACGCAGGCACCCGTCCGGCCGCTGGTTTTGACCCTGGCCTCCGCACCGCAGGAGCGGCGGGAGGCGCTCTCGGAGGTGTCCGACGTGGTCACTGTTGGCGAGGATTCGCTGGACGTGGCACGTCTCATCACGGAACTGTCGGGGCGCGGCTACAAGAATCTTCATTCGGAAGGTGGGCCCACACTGCTGGGCAGCTTTGCCGCTGCGGGCAGGGTGGATGAGCTCAACCTGACGGTGTCCCCCATGCTGGTGGGCGGTTCGGCCGGGCGCATCGCCCACAGCCCCGGGTCCCACGCGACCGGGTCCCACGTGGCCGGGGCCCAGGCGGCGGTGGCCTCGGGCATGACGTTGACCCGGATCCTCAAGGCCGAGTCAATGCTGTTCCTGCGCTACGTCCGTCCCGCCACCTAGCATCGCGTAGTACCGCTGCTGCACGGGGTTGCGGAACGCACTAGTTCGACGGCGGAGCCACCGACAGCTTCTCCATCATCTTCGGTGCGGTGGCAGCAAGCAGTTCATCAGTGGGGCAGGCCAGGCTGACCACGAGACCGGTGTCGGCAGTTCCCAGCATGCGTCCCCACACTGTGCTTGCCATGACGTCCTTGGCAGCCTTGGTGTTGAAGCTGAGGAAGGAAATCTGCTGTCCTGCCTTGCCGGCTTCGGCCGCCCATGGCAGCTTTGCCTCCGCCAACGATCCTTCCATGGCCGAAGGGATCAAGTACTTCATGAGAGCCACCGTCGATGCCTTGTCGTCGCCCTCGGTGACCAGCGGCCCTTGCTTGGCGGTAATCCAATGGGCCAGTTGGCAGCCGGAAACATTGCTGTACTGTGTCTGTCCGGCCACGTTCTTCTTGACCAGTTTCCATTCCGGCGGGCCAGGTGTTTCGGCGTAGTCCTGCGGCGGCT
The DNA here is from genome assembly GCF_052376555.1 of Specibacter sp. AOP5-B1-6. NCBI lineage: Bacteria > Bacillati > Actinomycetota > Actinomycetes > Micrococcales > Micrococcaceae > Specibacter > Specibacter sp. AOP5-B1-6. The sequence continues at coordinate 3,986 of NZ_JBQSVT010000033.1, read as the reverse complement.
GGTCAAGGATGTCACTGAAAGCAACCGGCACGCCCGGCATAAGTGTGTTGCCAGCCTCAAAGGTCATGGGCGCTGCCGCCACCGCTGCGTCGTCGTGCCCGGCAACGATTGTTGGCGGGGCGTAAGTGGGCGGGGCGGCTGACTGGCCAGCTGTGGGCTGGGCCGGTGCGGGAATGGAAATACTGCACCCGCTCAGGACTGCGAGCGCCAGAACCGCCGCCCCCGCAGCAGCAATCGCCTGCTTCATTCCGCCACCTCGTAGATTCACACGCTCCACTGTACAGATCCTGCCGCGTCCTCCACCGCCAACCCGTCATGGCCAGTCGAGCAGCAGCAAAATTGCATGGATCTACGCCCACAGCTTCAAGGCTCCCGGATCAACCTTCACGGTCGCCGGCAACGGCCCAATCCGTTCCCCGTCGGCATACGCCACCATCCCCGGCAAGTCGATGAAAACCTCTTCCACCTGCTCAATCCGCACCTCGGCGCGCCGCGTGTGCCGGCCCGAAAAGACCAGCGGGTAAATGCGCAGGAACCCCAGCCGCGACACCGGCGAGAGGATAAACAAGTCCAGCCGGCCGTCGTCGTACCTGGCATCCGGGGTGATCTTCATGCCGCCGCCAACGGAGGCGCCGTTGGAAATGGAAATCAACACGGCGCGCTGCGTGCGGACCTGCCCGTCAACCACCAGCGAGTAATGCAGCGGTTTCAGCTCGGCCAGTTCCCGCAGTATTGCCAGCTGGTAGCGCAGGGGTCCGCGCGGCCAGCGCCAGCCGTTGGCCCGTTCGTTGACAAGGGCGTCAAACCCGGCTGAGAGCGCGCACATAAACCAGACGGGGGCTTCGCCTGCGCGTTCGAGGCGGCCCAGGTCAACGCTGCGCGGCTCCCCCTGGCAGCTTTTCAAGAAGCGTTCGACGGCGGTGCCCGGGTCACCGGGGTCAAGGCCCAGTCCGCGGGCGGCATCGTTGCCGGTCCCTGCCGGGATGATGCCCAGCGGGATGGAGGTGCCCGCCAGCGCATTGACGCCAAGGTGGACCATGCCGTCCCCGCCCACAACAACCAGGGCCTGCGCACCGGCGGCGACTGCGGCGTCGACGGCTTCACGAAGTGCGTCATAGTCGCGGCGGCGCAGGACCGTGACGCGGTGCCCGGCCGACCGCAGGGCGCGCACCGCCACATCGCCGGTATGTCCGGCCGACCGCTTCCGTTTTCCGCCGAAGGCAGCGCGCGGGTTGATGGCCACGGCTAGCCGCAGCCCCGCAGGATCCGCCGGCCCGTTCATGCAGGCACGGCTGTGCTGCGGGATGGACCGCTGCCGCGGCACGTCGCGGTGAAATGGAAGGTGTTCATGGCAAAAGCAAGTATGCCAGCGAGACCGCTGACTCAGAGGATGTGACGCCCTGGCTGGGCGGTTAGACTGAACTCTTGGCACAGCCGGGCTAGCGAAAGGCCACCAGTGGGCGAGAAGTTCCTCACGCATTATCAAGTCCTAGGGCTTGCCCGCACGGCCACCGAACGCGACGTCAAGATCGCCTACCGCAAAGCGGCCAAAATTGCCCACCCGGACCGCGGCGGAGACCCTGCGTTGTTCCGGCAAATCACGGAGTCATACGAAACACTCGTCGATCCGGCAAAACGCAACGCCTACGACAAATCCTACGGTGCCGCCGGCCGTTCCACCCCGCCAGCACCCACCGGCAGCGCGCACGCACAGGCACGCGAAGGCTACCGCGGCAGCTCCTACGGCTCTTCCGCCCGCGCCGGCAGCACGGGCTTCAGCGGCTTCAACACGCACCGCGCACCCGAGCACAGCAGCACGGCCGGGGATCCAGCCGTGTACTTCCCGCCCTATGAGGGGCCCGCCCAGGGCGAAGTGCCCATCATGCCCCGGCCCACCGCCGCCCAACCCGTCCACGGGGCGCCGCGCAAACGAGGACTTTTTGGCGCCTCTTCCCGGTTGGCCCGCGAAGCGCGAACGGCCCAGCTGATCATGCAGCAGGTGCTGCCCGGCATCCCGGCCGCACGGCTCATCAACGGGCTGACTGCACCCTTCAACAGCGGCTATGTGGACCATGTCCTGGTGTCGGGCTACCGCATTGCCATCATTGGCTCGATGCTTGTCCCCAACGGCGCATTCCGCTGGGACGGCAGCACCCTGGTCCACGGCAGCAAAGCAGTCGCTCCGCCACAGCTGCTGCCGGCAACCCGCCAATTCCAGGACCTCTTTCCCGAATGCAATGTCACAGCCTGGGTGTGCGTGCACAGCAACACCGGCAATCTCTTTGAACCGGTCATCGACTACGCCCGCGGCACCGACCCGGACGGCTCCAATGCCGTCAACGTCGCCAACGCCGCCCGCTTCACCCGCGAGGTCAAGCACTTCCTGGCATCCGGCCCCTCGCCCAACGTGGTTGACCTGCACGTCTTGGACAGGCTCCTCGGCGGCATGTACTAACGCGGGACCTCCACCGTCGGCGCCTGCACCCGGCACCAGCGCCCGCCCCCTGGTGCAAACGCGTCTGCGTCTGACGGTAGGATAAAACCGTGTTTCGCATCCTTTTCCTGACCCCAGAGATTCCCGGCAACACCGGCAACGCCATCCGACTCGCCGCCATCACCGGCGCCGAGCTGCACCTTGTCGAACCCCTCGGTTTCGACTTCTCTGACGCCAAATTGCGCAGGGCAGGGCTGGATTACCACGACCTTGCAGTGGTGACAGTCCACAAGAACCTCGAAGCAGCGTGGGAAGCCCTGGCTCCTGAACGAGTCTTTGCCTTTACGTCGGACGGCGAAACCAGCTACACGGACATTGCTTACCGGCCCGGGGACGTGCTGATGTTTGGCCGCGAGTCCGAAGGCCTGCCCGAGGACGTTAAAAAGGACCCGCACCTCACTGCCAGGGTGCGGCTGCCGATGCTCCCGGCACTGCGTTCCCTGAATCTGGCCAACGCAGCCTCAATTGCAGTCTTCGAGGCGTGGCGCCAAAACAATTTTGCCGGGGCACAAATCCAGGCCTAAAACTCACTGGCCGGCCCGCGTGCCGGTTCAGCCAAGACCCATTTCATCAACTGGAGGCATGCATGTCCGCTCGCGATCCTGGCCTGGCGTTCACCGACGGGGCGCTGCAATTTGAGGCGTGGTCGGAAAAGCTCTGGGACCCCATGGGCCGCGACGTGGTTGCTGAAGCCATGCTGCAGCCCGGCGAAAAGGTGCTTGATGCCTGCTGCGGCACTGGCGCCGCAACCATTCCCGCTGCATTGGCAGTGGGCCCCGGCGGCACGGTCGACGGGGTGGACCTCTCCACCGGACTGTTGCGCATTGCCGCTGCAAACCTAGCCGAACAAGGGATTCTCAACACCACCCTGACAGAGGCGGACGTCACGGAATGGCGCGGGCACCGCACCTTCGACGCCGTGCTCTGTTCCTACAGCATGTTCTTCTTTGCCGACATGGAGGCAGGCGTCGAGCATTTGGCATCCATGCTCCGGCCTGGCGGCCGGCTGGTCACGAGCACCTGGCTTGAAGGCGCCCTGGAACCATTCGCGGCACGAATCATTGAGGCCGCCATCAAGGAACGTCCGCGACTGGCAGATGTAGTCCCCTTGGCCAACAAAAACATGGCACGCGTCGCCTCCGTTGCATCGCTGACCAGCTGGCTAGGCGAGCGGGGATTTAAGGACGTCTCAGTCTCGACGCATCCGCTGACCCTGACGGTCGACGACGCCATGGCCTGGAACCTGGTCATGGGCAGCGGTTGGCGCACCTTCCTCCCCCGCGATCCCGAGGCCATTGCCAGGGTCCGCCGAGACTTCATCCAATCAGTGGGACCGCGCATTGAAATGAACTCCGATGCCATGATCGCCACGGCGTCGCTGCCCCGCGCAGACAGCAACTGAGCACTCCGGCTGCCGCTGCGCGTGCAGCCCGGTAGCTGTCGGGTTCTGCCACCAGTTGACTAACAATGCCGCCGCGTGGGGGTGGTGCCA
>NZ_JBQSVT010000032.1:0-41443 GCF_052376555.1 Specibacter sp. AOP5-B1-6 | reverse complement strand
AAGGAGTCCCAGCCGGGGCAGACCGGCTATCTTAGGATGATGTCCGTTGCTGTTGCTGGGGACTGCCCGGTGGAGACAAAGCCGGACACATTGGCCTGAGGATGTTTGATGATGTCGGTGACCGAGCCCAGATGGCGGGACAGGTCGACTTTGTCCTCGGGGGCCGCCAGCAGCAGCTGGAAGCCAAACTCCTGCAGTGCGTTGATGCCCGCACCGGCGTATTCGGAGTTGGCCTGGATGAAGGCCTCGTCAATCATGACAGTGCCGTAGGTGCTGTAGCCCTGGGTGTCGATGCCAAGCTGGTAGGCCAGGGCTGCGCCCATGATGAATGAGGTGAACCGCTGCCCCTCACCGCCTGACAGCGTCCCCGGCTCCAGACCCACCTCCACCTCACCGTTGGGGCGATGCTCGTTGCAGCTGATCGTGACATGCTGTCGCACGTCCAGCACGGTATCGGCCCAATGCGCCAGCGCGGGATCCTGCAGGGCATTGACCAGTCGCTCCAGCTGCAGGTAACTGGCGGCCATCTTTTCCTCTGTGGCCTTCGTGTAGGCATTACCCAATGCATCCTTGAGCTCGAGCCGGAACGCCCTGGCCTCATCGGGAGTGGTGGTCTTCACCTCCAGCCGCAGCCGGCTGCCCTTCTCAAACGGAACGTCCGCCAAGATCTGATTCAGCGGCAGGATGCGTTCCTCGATGGAGCGGCGTTCTTCCTCGAGCAGTTGCAGGAGATCGGAGAAACGCTCATAGGAGCGATTGTTGAAGTACTCCTTGAATTCGCCTTGGCGCTGCGGCAGGCCATCGGCAACGATGCGCGCGTACAACTCTTCATAGTGTGCAGCCGCGTCGGCGCTTGTGCCATGGCTTGCGCTCATGGTGGGGCCAAACTGGCGGGCGAAGGCCTTGAAGATTTCGCTCAAGGCACCCTCGGTGCGGAAGCGGCTCTCCTTGATGGTGGCGATGCGCTCTCCCAGATCCACGGCAACGCGGCTGAACAGTACTTCCAGCTCGTCGAGTGATGTGGGCTCGCCGTCGAGCAGATAGGGTGCAAACGCCTCCAGTGCCCAATCCTCTGCTTGTGCCCCTTGGGTATTTCCGGCCAGGACCGCCTGCACACCGGCAAGATCCTTTTCCAGCCCGGATAGGTCATGGTGCAGCACTGCCACCCGGCCCACGGCAGCCTCGAGCCCGGCATTGGCTTCCGCCAGTGACTCACGCAGCTGGGCGAGGGTGGCACTGCCTGCGATGGTCTGCTCCAACGTGGCGTGCAGCAATTCCAGATGACCCGACAGCGCTGCTGAATCCAGCTGCTCGAATGACCTGTCATCCGCAGCGATTCGTTTCAAAGCTCCGAGCCGGCGTGCAGACTGCTCCTTCGCGAGGCTGCTCTGCGTCGCCGCCGCGGCTGTCTCCAGCTGTTGTGCGGCCAACGCCTGTGCCTGCTCCTCCAGCTGTGCAATCTTGGCAACATTGTTGAAGCCGAGCAGGTAGTCGGCGGGATTGATGGTGCGGGTGTCGCGCTCAAACACCGCCGCGTTGAGCTTGACGGTGCCTGCACGCGAGAGTGCCTTGCCGTGGTCGTGCAGGGCCGCGTCGTCTTCGACGCAGGTGAAGGCAAAGTCGCCGGCGACTTTCTCGCGAAGCCAAGTTCCGGCGTCGGAATCGTGGAAGTCCAGCTTGCTGACCAGATGGTCCTTGCCAGCCTTGGCCGGGCGTGCCGGCATGCCGAGGTTGATCCACCGCAGCTTTCCCACTCCGTCGAGTCCGTCAATGGCGCTGGTGACGTCCGCGATGTCGGCGCCTCGGACAAGCAGGGTGGTGGCGAGCGAGCGCAGGACTTTTTCCGCCGCAGGCCGCCAGGCGCTGTGGCCGCTGCCAATGTCCACGAGCTCACCGGCAAACGGCATGTCCTCCGGGGTCAGGCCGGTTGCCGCGCAAATGGCGCGACGGGCCGCAGCGCTGCGGGAATCGATGTTGGAGCCGCGGCGCTGGTACGACTCAATCTCGGCCCGCAGTGCCTTTTCCTGCGCCTTGACGTTGACGCTGGCGGCCACGGCCTGGTATTCACGGGTCCGGGCAGCTTCGGTCTCCGCCAGCTGCCGTTCGACGTCGGATGCGGCACCCGAGCGAGCGGCGTCAAGTCCCTGGGCACTCCAGTCATACACGAGCCCGGCACCGTCAAGGTCTTCGCGCACGGACGCTTCCAAGCGTTGGCGTTCGAGCAGTTCCCGCTTTCCGGTGCGGATGTCCTTTTCCAGGCCCTCGATGGCACGCCCGCCATGGTTGGCGTGCTGTTCCGAGAGCGCTGCCGCAGATTCGGCCAGCGCATCCTTGGCCTGCGTTGCCGCCTCGATTTCGGCTTGCTTTTCCGTTTTGTCGCTACTGAGGGCGACTTCCTTGGCGGCGAGCAGCTCGGCCTGGAACTGATGGCGCAACAACGGCAGCTGAATGTTTTTTAACTCAACTGTGCGTTGGTGTGATTGTGTCAGTTCGCGCAGCTTTTCATGCAGCTCAGGCACAGGCGCCAGCGCATCCCGCTGCCCGCGGGCGTCCTCGAGCTGGCGGTAGATGCCGCTGAGGTGGTTGAAGTCCTCAACGGCCGCGGCGGCAGCCGTCAGCGTCGACGGCTTGTCGAGCACCTCGTAACGGAAGAAGCGGTTGACGCCCTTGTCCAGCCCCTTGCCGTTTTGCAGGGTGCGCAGCAGGCTGAAGGCCTTGTCATTATGGATGCCCAGCTTGCGCCGGAAACGTTCGGCAAAGGTCTTGTGGACATCGAAAGTCTCGGCTCCGGGCAGCGCCGCCTGCAGCGACGACGGCGAAAAACGCCGGCTTCCATGGTTCTCCAGGGCGTCCGTGTCCAAGGGTTTGTCGTGGATGACATAGTGCTTGCCAACCTGCCCCTCGAGCCCGTTGGCGGGAAGGTCAAAGAGCGCCGTGATGGTGACGTGCCTGCCCAGACCGTCCTCAAAGACGAGGGCGGTGGCCGACCAGGTGGCGCTGGGCCGTTGGTACACCACGCCGTCGTCCGTCTTGATCTTGCGGCCGCGCATGTAACTGAAGGTGGTTCGGCGGTCTTTCCTGTTGGACGCCTCGTGGGCGGATTCATTCAGGCGCGGCGCAGCATAGAAGATGTGCTGGATGCCGTCAAAGAGGGTGGACTTGCCGACACCCGGATGGCCGGTGAGCAGCGTGCCCGCACGGTCCACGTACATGCTGTGCCGGCCGTGAAAGGTGCCCCAGTTGATGATCTGGATCTGGCTGAGACGGAATTGGCCGGGGTTGAGTTCCTCGCCGAAGGGCAGGGTGGTTGCAATGCTCACTGAAAAATCTCCTGCGTCGCGTCGTCGTTGCCTTCAGGCGGGCCGGGTTCAACCGGGTCCAAGTCCAGCGGCTCGCTGCCGGCTGCCGCGTCCAGGGCTGCGAGATACGCGGGAATTTGCTCGATCGAGTCAAAGGGAAGTGCCAGCGCCAGGGCGTTGCTGACCCGATATTCATGGGCGAGCTCGGTGGGCAGGATCAGCTTCAGATTCAGCAGTCTGGCCAGTGCCGCGTCGGTTTGTTCGTCAAGGCGCTTGTCGTCAACTGTGCCGGGTCGGCGGTGTTCGGCCAGTATTTCCCGGGCGCCGGCGCGGGAAATGCCCACATCCGTGCCGGATCCGGCGTGCCGGTCCAACAGGACGCGCAGTCGCAGGGCGAGCAGCGTCTCCTCGCGGCGCAGCGGCTTGCGGGCCACGATGGGCTGCGTGTGCACGGCGTCGACGCCGGCCGGGGTCAGCAGTGCGATTTTGCGGTCGGAGTCCACCGTGAGCAGCAGGAAAATCTCGCTCAGGTACTGCTGCAGCGACACTCCGTGGGTCAGGATGGTTGTCCACAGCGCGGGATCCGCTGTGCCATCAACGTACGGCCCGCGGAGCAGCCGGACCAGGGCCTGGCGCAACTCGAGCGGGAAGGAACCGGTGTCGCCGTCGAACAGGGCCCGTTCGGTGCTGCCCGAGCTGCCGGTGCCGTTGCGCATCTCCGGGGTGGGGTGGGAACTTGTGCTCATGACGAGAAGTCCTTAATGAAGGTGAACAACGGGACGCGGGCTGAGCGCGTGGTGCCGTCGATCTGGGTGAAAGTCAGTGTTTCGGTGCGGTCCGGGTCAAGATTGTTTCCCGACACCCGTGCGGCAAGTATCAAGCCGCGAATGGTGTTGAGGTGGTGGAGTTCGGCCGGCAGCGACGCGTACACCTCGCCCAAGGGGGCGGCGCCGTTGCGGGTTTGCCTGACGCGGTCGACGGCGGCATGCAGCCTTGGCATGTCGGCCGCCGGTGTCGCTGGGGTGCGGTGGATGTCCGCGTCGCTTAGTGCCGGGGGTGCCGCCAGCTTTGGTGGTGGCACGTGGTCTTCCGGGTTGAAGATGCCGAGTCCGGCAAGAGTCTCAAAGTCGGGGGAATACAACAAGGGTTCAACAACGCCTGTGCGTGAACCCAGCGCCGCCGCTGCCACGGCCTGTTCGGCGGCGTGGATGGCCTTGCGCAGCAGCACGGATTCCTTGAATTCCGCCGACTGGACATAGGCGTGCAAGCTCTCGGACAAGCGCCCGTAAATGGTGTGCACATCGGCGGCCTGGCGGCGCATCTCGCGCAGCAGGGAGGCCAGGTTTCCGCGCTCCTCTGAGCTGAGCTGGCCGGTGAAGTCCCGCTCCAGCACCTCGTTGACGGACTGCCGGAAACGGGCCTGTTGGACGGGGTCGTTGAGGAACTCGGTGAAACCTTGGAACGTCTCGCCTTCGACTGTGCCGCGCAGCGCCTTGTCACCGGCCAGTATCTGGCCCACGGCGACACCCTTGGTCACGGAGGATTCCGTGATTTCCTGGCGGATGGAGTGCAACATGACCTCGACGCCGTCGCGCATGCGCTTGAAGTCCGCAGGCAGGCTTGCGGCCAGGTCGAGCACGCTGCGGGTGGCGGCAACAGCGGAGTCGTCGGAGAGCACGGCCGGATTGGCGCCGCTCTTCAAGGCGCCGATCTCGTTTTCCCGCTCGGCGATTTCAGCCTCGAGTGCGGCAATGCGGGACTCCGGATTTGGGTCGCTTTGCAGCGACAGGGCTTCAATGCTGTTCAGCAGGGTGCTCAGCCGTGAACTGTTTAGGTTGGTGCGGCTGCCCGTCAGGGTGTCCATGAAGGCGAGCACCCGGGCGGTTGCCGCGGTGGGTTCGTAGAGGAACTTGCCGTCGACCATCGGCCGGGACAGGAATTGGCTGCGGACCCAGGAATCGGCGTAGTTCGATGCCTGCCACGCTTCGTTGAGGCTGAGGTTCTCCCCGCGCAGTTCCTTCATGAAGTCGGCGAGGTCGGCGTGGAACGTCTCCAGCGGGACCCGCTGCCGGCTTGCCGTGAAGGCCGAGCGCAGGAACGCCACGGTCCACGGAGCCCCTTGCAGCAGCTTCCAGGCCGGGCTGAGCCGCAATTGTTTTTGCGCGTGCCATTGTGCGACGGCGTTGTCAGTGGAGCGCATGGCAGGGCCTTTCGGCAAAGGGAAACGGGGTTGTTTCCATTTTAAGGCATGGGCAAAGTACAAATGGCCCGCTTTCGTGCGGCTAGGCGCGCTGGGCAGCCCGTTCCGCCAACGCGTCGGCAACGGCTTGGAATTCTTCCAATGCAGCTTGGAGGTCCTCCACAATTTCAGCTGCAATAACTTCAGGTGGCACGCCGTCGTCGGCGTTCTCCAAGGACGGATCCTTGAGCCACGTGATGTCCAGATTTGTCTTGTCACGCTCCAGCAGTTCCGCATAACTGAACGGTTTGAAACGTTCGGACTCCACCCGCTCGGAACGCGCGCCGGTCTTGTAGGAGGCGATGAAGTCAGCCAGGTGCTCTTCGCGCAGCGGGTTTTGTTTCATGGTGAAGTGTTCGCCCACCCGGAAGTCGTACACCCACAGTTGCTCAGTCCACACTGTGTCAGGGTTGGCGGGCTTCCGGTCGAAGAACAGGACGTTGGCTTTCACTCCGCCGGCGTAGAAGATCCCCGTGGGAAGCCGCAGCAGGGTGTGGACATCGAATTCACGCAGCAGCCGCTTGCGAATAGTTTCACCGACCCCTCCTTCGAACAACACGTTGTCGGGAACCACGACGGCGGCCCGGCCTCCCTTGGCCAGCAGGCTGGCGATGTGCTGCAAAAAGTTCAACTGCTTGTTGGTGGTGGTGACCCAGAAGTCCTGACGGGAATACGATGCATCATCTCGCTCCGCTCTTCCGTCTTCACCCACAACGGTGATGGAGGACTTTTTCCCGAACGGAGGGTTAGCGAGCACCAAGCTGGCGTGCCGGGTAGGGATCGAAGATAAGGCATCACGAACATCGATTACCGGTGGGCTGTTTTCACGACCCACACCGTGCAGGAACAGGTTCATGGTGGCCAACCGGGCCGTGGAGTCCACCAGTTCCGTACCGTGGACGGTGCGGCCCTCGCTAAGATCATTGCGCTGTTCCGGTGTCAGGGACGAGCCGAAGTTTTCCTCAATGTGTTCGATCGCGGCGAGCAGGAATCCTCCGGTACCACAGGCCGGATCGCTGATGGTGTCTTCCGGGCGGGGTTCCATGACCTGCACCATGGCATGGATCAGTGGACGCGGTGTGAAGTATTGGCCCGCTCCGGACTTCACGTCTGAAGCGGAGCGCTGGAGCAGGGCCTCGTAGGCGTCGCCATTGAGGTCCCCGCCCACGGCCCACGTCTCGGAGCCGATCAGGTCCTTGATGATTTTGCGCAGCAGTGCCGGTTCCTGGATGCGGTTCTGTGCCTTGCGGAAGACAACGCCGAGGTTTGTCGGCTGGGTGCCCAGTGAACGGAGAATTCGTTGGTACTCCGATTCCAAGTCGTCGCCACTTAAGGACACCAGATAGTCCCAGGAGATCTTCAGATGGGGAGGGAAAATCTGCATCGGGATGAGGGCGTTCTTTTGCTTTTCATCGCACATCTTCAAGAACAGGATGAAGCTGAGCTGCTCCACGTAGTCGATCGCCGCGACCCCGGCGTCGCGCAGCACGTCGCAGTAGCTCCAGAGCTTGTCGACGAGTCTGCGTACTTCGGCCGGATTGCGGGTCATTCGTGGTTCCTTTGGTGGCGAGCGGTGATTGCGGGGCGGAGGAGGTCGCAGAGTGGTTCGGAACTGCGTGAAATGGCAATGACGCGGGCCTCTTTGACCGCATCCAAGTCCAGCTTGCTCCAATGGATTTCCCAGCCGGCGGCTGTGACAAGTTGGTCAAGAAAGGTGGATTGGCTGCGTGTGTTGCCGTCGCGGAACGGGTGCAGGGACGTCAGCTCGCCCCAATGGTGGGCAAGCCTTTCGGCAAATTCGTGGTGGTCGAGGTGGAGCAGGAAATTGTCGGCAGCGATACCGGTAAAGACCTCGTTGGCGAAGGCCTCGATGAACTCGGGGCGACAATGTGCAACTCCTGTGCCCATGGCTTGGGTGTCGGTGGTCCGGAGCTCACCTGCCCAGGAGTAGAGGTCTCCGACAAGTTTGCGGTGAATGGCTTGCAGGTGTGGGAAATCGAACTTCCCGGGAATTGGAGCTTTTCTGAGTTCTGCGAGCCGGGCCCTAGCGATGTTACGTTCGGCATTGTCGAGGAGTGTTTGATCCAGAATCCCCGGAATATTGATGAGGACTTCTGTGCCGGGGTACGTGTATTTATCCGGCATCGGCTCTACTCACTCTCAGCCTGCAGGGCCAGGACCTCCGCGAGTAGGATTTCGACGGCCTCGTCACCTTCCATGTTTCCCCGGAGGACTTCGCGGGATAAGTCGCGGGCACGCTCTGATGCTCGGCCTCCGGCCAGATATTGTGCTGCATCAGCGAACTCCATGCCCGACTGAACTTCAGCCTCGGTGAGCCCGCTCTTGTTCTTCAGTGTAGACATGCCGCACTCCTTTGCGTTCAACGTGGTGATCCTCATCAGGATGCATCGCCCTACCCTTTCATTCTACTGGCCCGGGCTGACACGGGCCTGAGTGCAGGGCTGGCTGTGGACAATTCTGTGTGCTGGTTTGAGGCCTAGACTTTCGCCTTCACAGAAGCACGACGCCGGACGGTTGGCTTTGCGTTGGCACGTTCAGCGGCGATGCGCTCAAGCAGGACAGATGCGGGTTCGTCGGCCGGGTCCTGGTCGACGAGGGTGCCGGCGAATGCGGACGCTAGAACCATTTCCCGAAGGTGCTTGCTACGACGTGTATGGATTTCGATGGCTTCGCCTTGGCGTAGCAGCGATTCCATGACCTCTTGGAAGCCAAGGAGCAATTCATCTTGTGTTTCGAGTGAAGGGACAGGGATCTTGAGTGCGCGCAATTTCTCCTGAGGCAGATGCTTGATGGTGGTACCGGTGAGTAGGCGATCCGTCTTGCCAGAAACGACTGCAGCTTTCAGACACAATGCGAGCCAATGGGGCCGGATGGATACTCGACAGCGTGCCCGGTGGAGGGCTTTCTGAAACGCGATGGTTCGATCCTCACTGTTCCAGACTGCACACCTGCCAGGTTCGCCACCTTCGCAGATCAGCACGTCGCCAGCTTTGATTGAGAATTTGTCGACTTCACGGCTTTCCAGTGGAACTGACCGTAGGCTGTCCATTCTGAACGATCCCCAACGAACATTGATGTTTGCCAAGTATGGGGTTGGAACCCCGGAGTTCTTACGCGCGTCGAGCATTTTTCCAAGAGTTGTTTCAGCGACTTCACCGATCGGGGTCAACCCGCCATAACCTTCAGCTCGTTTCCAAGTCTCATGCAGCAGGGACTTCTCCAACGCTTTAAAGCTGGTTTGGGCATGAGCGGTGTAGGAAGCCGCCGCATCAAGCCGGGAGAGCTGTTCTTCGAGGGCTTGGACGATGCGGTGCTGCTCGGCGAGTGGTGGGAGTGGAAGCCGGAAGTTTCGAACGGTAGGACCGTTAACCGCTGAAAACGTCGTGCCCGTTCCCTGCTCCTCTAAAACAGGCTGCGCGAAGTTTAGATACCAAAAGATGAATTTTTGATCTGAAGCGCGCCCGGCATCGATGGCAGCGAGGCCACGTCCGATGGCACAATCAACGGGCGCATAGTTGATGGCACCTACGGGGGCTCGAACAGAGAGTAGAATGCTGCCTGCACGAGCGTGGCGTTTTGGATCTGAAGTCCACTTCCTAACGGTGGCAGTCGATTTCCCAAACTCGGCTTTGCCTTGAAAAAATGGCACGCCATCTCCTGCCCCGTTGAGGGTTTCCCCTGGCGGAGACTGCCCCATGACGACGTCACATGCAGTTGAGAGCGTCGTCCGAACCCAGCCGTTTGGCAGTTCTGCCAGTGCGCTCACGCTGCGAGCTCGTGTTGCAGCTGTTCAAAGATGGCGAGGGCGTCCGTCGGGAAGGCCTTGGCAAAGCCGAACTGGCCACCGCGCTCGGTGAAGGGGGTTTTGGTTAAATCGTCGAGTTCCACGGTTACAGATGTTTTCACTACTTCGGCAATCCGCCCAATCCACCAGCGCTGCTCGTCGGTGAACTGCACTCCGGCGTGTTGCTGCCGTGCGAACCAGGCAATTAGCCGTTCGTCCACCAAGGAGCTGTAGGCGCGGATACCGCTGCTCGGGATTGCACGAGTTGAACCTACTGCCACTGCACCGCCCAGCTCGTGCCTGAGTATCGTGACAAGATCGGTCACTCCCGGCTTGTGGCTTGGTTCGGCAACCTCACCAAGGGCGGCATAGGCGCTCCAGATGGTGTCAATTGAACCAATTGTAGGGATGCGCTGGACCTGTTCTGCGAGTTCCTTCAGCTGCGCATAGCTCGGCCGGGCGGTGGCACTGCCATGGAGAAGCTGCAGTACGGCAAGCTCATCCTTGTTCTCTGCGATGAAGTCCCGCCAGGACTCGATGGGCGACTTTGCTACGGTTCCGTCCAGAACCGGTTCAGCACTGAGCAGTTCGTCGGCGTTCACCTCATCAAAAATGATGTCCTTGGCGCGGCGGATGTCCATGATTCTCTTTCGCAGCTCAGCGCTGCTCGCCAGGGGAGCCACACCCGAACGGATCAGTTCCGCCACGGCGCCGTCGCCGGACTCACGCGCATGCTCCACGGCGTCATTGTCCGAAGCGGCGGACAGCCCCTGGACGATGGAACGCAGCGAAGTGCCACCGGAAACATGCTCGATTTCCGCAGCTTCGCTAGGTTTAAGCTGTGTTGCCAACCGGCCCAGCCGGGCAGCCAGCGTGGAGACTTCATCCACAGTGATGGTCAGGGCGCCAGCCTTGTCCATCAGTTTTTGCAGGGAGACAGACTTGGGAAGGCGGTCCATAGGGTCGGCGTCCACCAGTTCGGATTCCGTGACACCCACCGCATCGACAATGACAAATCGGTCCTTGGTCAGACCGTCCTTCGCATCCGGGGTGACCTGCGCATAGGTATCGGAATCCATGGTGCGGGAACCGCGGCCCTTCATCTGCTCGAAGTACACGGCCGAACGGACCTCGCGCATGAAGAACACGCACTCGATGGCCTTCACATCGGTGCCCGTAGCGATCATGTCCACCGTGACGGCAACCCTGATGGATGGGCTGTTGCGAAACTGCTGCAGAAGCTGCTGCGGATCATTGCCCTGGCTACGTGAGCGGTAGGTGATCTTCACCGCAAAGTCCTGGCCCTTGCCGAACACCTCACGCACCTGCTGGACGATCTCATCCGCATGACTGTCATCCTTGGCAAAGATCAACGTCTTGGGGACGTAACTGCGGCCCGGGAAAATCTCGGTGTAGAGCCGGTCGCGGAAAGTGCTTAGAACGGTGCGAATCTGGTCCTTGTTGATGACGCTGCGGCCCAACTGCTTGCCCGTGTACGAATAATCTTCCTCCAGCTCCTCGTAGCGCTTGCGCCTGGTGGCCCGCTCCCGCATGGGAACTATGGTTCCTGCCTCAACCGTTGCGCCCTGCGCGGTGACTTGGGTCTTGATCCGGTAGACGTCGAACGGGACGTTGACGCCGTCGGCCACGGACTTCTCATACGGGTACTCGCTGACAAGGTTTTGGTTGAAGAAACCCAAGGTTTGTTTGGTAGGTGTGGCAGTCAAGCCCACCACAGGCGCGTCAAAGTACTCCAGAACCGCGCGCCACTTGCCGTAGATGGAGCGGTGGCATTCGTCCACGATGATCAAATCAAACGCCTCCGGCGGCAAGGCCGCACTGTAGGTGACTTCGACAGGAGAGTCTGGCTCGCCGTCGTCGTTCTCATCATTCTCCGTGGCCGAATCCGGCAGGTCCTCGCCAGCGAGCATGCGGAACAGCCGCTGGATGGTGGAGATCCCCACGTTCGTGGAATCTGCAACGGTCCTCCCGGCAACCCGCTGCACAGCGTACGTTTCACCGAAGCGGCGGCCGTCATCGGGATTCACGAAGTTCACAAATTCCGACTCCGCCTGGATGCCAAGGTTGTTCCTATCCACCAGGAATAGGATCCGTCCCGCGTTGGCGTGGCGGATCAGCCGGTACGCGCTGGTCACCGCAGTGAACGTTTTACCAGCCCCGGTGGCCATCTGGATGAGCGCCCTCGGATGCTGGCCCTTCAGTGACGTTTCAACTCCGGTGACGGCCTGGACCTGATTAGGGCGCAGTCCGTCTACATCAAGTACCGGCAGCTGTTGGATCCTGGCCAGCAGCGTTGGTGCCTCCGGCGTGGTGTCCGCCTCTGCCATCCAACGCTTGAGTGTCTCGGGGCGGTGGAAGCTAAAGACCTCACGGGAGCGGGCATCCGGGTCCAGGAGGTTCGTGAACCGGGTTTCGGCACCCGTGGACTCGTAACAGAACGGCAGCGGTGTGTCAGGGTGCCAGGTGGCAAGACGAGCGCTTGCCGGCAGGCCCGTGGCGTACTTGGATGTTTGCCATTCCACACCCGTCAGACTCACGCCTTCCTTCTTGGCCTCCAGCACGCCAACAAGCTTGGTGTCCACGTACAGCAGATAATCCGCGAAACCGGAGTCCAGCGGGAATTCGCGAACGGCAACCCCCAGTCCGGCCATGGGGGCGATGTCGCGATAGTCCTGGACCAGCCAGCCTGCAGCACGCAGCATCCTGTCGATGTTCTTCCGGGCCTGGACTTCGGAAAGTGGCCGGGGGGCGGTGGCTCGATCGATGAAGGTTTGCCGTGCCGCCGGAGTTGGCTTCGGCACGTCCCGGCTGAGCCGCCGTTCACTGGAGACAAGCTCGGCGAGTTGGGCTTGCAGCTGCTCCAATTTCGCTGCCATGTCCGATTGTTCTGTCCGTGCCGCAGCCAATTCGGCCTCAGCCTTTGCGCGGGCCGCAGCTTCGGCCTGGGCCTGCGTGCGGCTCGAATCGAGAACCGTCAGGGCCTCCGCCAGCTCGTCACGGCTGGAGTCCAGCGCCTCATGAATTGCATGCAGGCTGGCTGCGTCCTCCGCAGTTACCGGTGTGAGGTCTGCCGGGCTAGGCGGCAGGAAGGTGCGAACGGTGCGGTCCTTGGTGACTGCCCGGTACAGAAGGGTGCCCAGTTCCCAGCAGGTGCGCAGGACGCCCAGAGTGATGTTGGCGTTGAAGAGGTGGCTGTGGGTGGCTTGGTTGCCCGTCTTGCGAATGCGGTGCAGGGCTTCAATGGCGTCCTTTCCCAGGACGCCGGCCCCGGCAAGGGCTTGGATACGGTCAATCTGTTTGCTGCTGTCCACAGCGGTGTTGCTTCGCAGCAACAGCTGTTCGGTCAGGACTTCGGCAAGCTGCCGGCACTTGATGAGGGAACCGTTGGGATCGGTGTAGAGACTGGCTTCTGCTCCGGCGCCATAAACAGCCAGCAGGGGCTCCACGTCGAGGAGGAGCCCAAAGTTGACCGACTTTTGGGCGGCGCTGAGGATCATTGGATCTAGGTGCGTCAAAACGTCCCCCTCGGACTGGTCAGTCGTTGTGATTGAGACTACCCGAAAGGACTCCATATGAACCGGATGATAGACCTCAGGGGCCCGGGACCGTCTACGTTGATGGCACAAAAACCGCATACAAAAGACAGTGATAGGCGGCATTTCATCCCGTTTCCGAATGCAAAGACCGATTCACGTCGTGTTCAAGGCCTAAGGGACCCACATTAACTGGCTTCTGCACGGGACACCGTGAGTGGAATCCAGATGCACCTACCCGAGTGCAGTGTGTGGTGAGAGTTACGCACAGGGGTGAGTGTCCGGCGTCGTGCTTACGGTAAGATGGACAAGTCTGTGTTGGTGCCGGGACCACTCACCGAGTGGAATGGGCACCTGACAGGCACCGCAAATGAACCTCCTGTTACGGAAATGCCGTAACCGCCTAGACCAAAGGAGGTGGGTTCACATATGCGTCCTTACGAACTGATGGTAATCATCGACCCCGATGTTGATGAGCGTACCGTTGAGCCGTCGCTTCAGAAGTTCCTGAATGTCATCACCAACGATGGTGGAACCATCGAAAAGGTTGACATCTGGGGCCGTCGTCGCCTGGCTTATGACATCCAGAAGAAGTCTGAAGGTATCTACGCCGTGGTGAACTTCACCGCTGAGCCGGCTACCGCTCAGGAACTTGACCGCTTGCTTGGTATCAACGAGACCATCCTGCGCACCAAGATCACACGTCCGGAAGAGCAGAAGGTTGTTGCCGAGTAATTTCGGTCAACCCTTTATAGCTTTTTCTTTGTAGGAAAACACCAAGCAGGAAGCAGGAGCAGATGGCAGGCGATACGACTATCACGGTCATTGGTAATCTCACCGGTGACCCGGAACTTCGGTTTACCCCGAGCGGTTCAGCAGTAGCGAACTTCACCGTTGCGTCGACTCCGCGGACCTTGGACCGCCAGTCAAACGAGTGGAAGGACGGCGAAACGCTGTTCCTCCGCGCGTCGATCTGGCGGGAAGCGGCCGAAAACGTTGCCGAATCCCTGACAAAGGGAATGCGGGTCATCGTTTCGGGCCGGCTGAAGTCGCGGACCTACGACACCAAAGAAGGCGAAAAGCGCACCGTCATGGAGCTTGAGGTCGACGAGATCGGCCCCTCGCTGCGCTATGCCAACGCCAAGGTCAACCGCACCCAACGCTCCGGCGGTCAGGGTGGGGGCAACTTCGGTGGCGGCAATGGCGGCCAGGGCGGAAACTTCGGCGGCGGCAACGCCGGCGGAGGACAAGGCGGCTATGGTGGCGGCAATTCCGGCGGAGGAAACTTCGGCGGCAATGGCGGCCAGCAGCAGCAATCCGCACCGGCAGCAGACCCCTGGGCAACGCCCGGTGGCAACTCTTCCGGTGGCTGGGGCGCAGGCGCGGACAACTCCGAGCCTCCCTTCTAACAAACGTTTTACAAGAAATGTGCGGCAACCGCCGTACGCACTCCATCCCGCGGATTAATATCCACGGGCTCCACGAATACTAAGGAGCTCCACGATGGCTAAGGCTGAACTCCGTAAGCCCAAACCAAAGTCCAATCCCTTGAAGGCCGCTGACATCACCGTCATCGACTACAAGGACGTAGCATTGCTGCGCAAGTTCATCTCTGATCGCGGAAAGATCCGTGCGCGCCGCGTCACGGGTGTCACCGTTCAGGAGCAGCGCAAGATCGCCCAGGCAATCAAGAATGCCCGCGAAGTTGCACTGCTGCCCTACTCCGGCGCTGGCCGCGGTTAAGGGAGATAAATAAACATGGCAAAGCTCATTTTGACCCACGAAGTAAGCGGCCTCGGTGCCGCCGGCGACATCGTTGAGGTGAAGAACGGTTACGCACGTAACTTCCTTCTGCCCCGCGGCTTCGCCCTGACCTGGAGCAAGGGCGGTGAGAAGCAGGTGGAGACCATCAAGGCTGCACGTGTTGCTCACGCACACGCTTCCATCGAGGCTGCCCAGGAGCAGGCAACTGCCCTGCAGGCACACCCCGTTGTCCTCAAGGTCAAGGCAGGCGACTCCGGCCGCCTGTTCGGCACCGTCAAGGCTGCCGACGTTGCAAAGGCTGTTGCCGATGCAGGTCTGGGAACCATTGACAAGCGCAAGGTTGAACTGCCTGCTCACATCAAGAGCACCGGCAAGCACACTGCAACGCTCCGTCTCCACGACGACGTTTCAGCGACGATCACCTTGAACGTTGTAGCAGGCTAATACCCGCTGCACCGCTTCAAAGCGCCCGGTCCCCGTTATGGGGGCCGGGCTTCTTTGGTTAATCCTATTGTGATTGCAGCGAGGCGATGTCCTGCGTCGTAAAGTGCCGGTAGGCCAACCCGATCAGTTCACGAAGCACGGCCAGGTCGACGTCGGCCAGCTTGTTGATGTACACGCAGGCCACACTTGATTTGAACTTGCCCAACGTCGCCAGCAGTGGTGCCGAGGCCGGCGGTTGACTGAGCCCGTAAAGCACCAGGTTCGCCTTCCTCGGTGAAAATCCGACGGCGGCCGCGTCACCTTCACGCCCCGACGCGTACTTGTAGTGGTACTTGCCAAAGCCGATGATGCTAGGCCCCCATATGCGCGGCGGTTCTCCTGTGATTTCCTGCATCATCTCCACCAGCACGAGCGCGTCGGAGCGTCGCGTTGCGGTGGTGTCCACGGTGTTGATGAACGCCAGCGGATCCACTGTGGTGGGGACTGTCTTGTTGACCGTACGGGACGCCTTCTGCGGGGCAGGGACATCGCCCATTGTGTGCCTCCTTGTTCCTTCCTGCAGCTTAGTGCCTGCAGGCCGTGGGAACGGGGCGGGCTCAGGCGTGGGCCCAGCTTCACGCTTCTTCTCCAATCTGTACATGCCGGGGTGCGCATGGTGGCAGATGCCGCCGTTGGCGCGGTGCGGGCGAGGATATCCACACCGGGACATATATCTGTGGATATCACACCCGTACTCCTGAGTATCGCCTGCGTCAAGCCCCCGCTTTGAGCCCGCCTTTGCGGGCAGAATTCTTTTTCTCCACAGGCGGTGGACAGTATTTATGCAGGTCAGAAGCCTGTTTGTGGACCGAGTCGAGACTTATCCACATTCTTGCCCACATCCTGTGCACAAGCTGGGGCAGTTAATGCACCGGTTGTCCACAGGCCCGGTGGACAACGGGGTTGGTGGATGCCCTTTCAGCGTCTAACGTTGCAATTGAGCTCTCCGCAACGACACCTTTGTCGGCACCAGCTGGTAAGGAGTGGCAGCACCAGGAAATGCATCGCCTTGAGGTGGTGAAAGCCCGGCCAGCAGGGCAGAAAGAGGGCACCAAACATCATGTCGGCACCAACCAAAGAGTCAGGCTCTTCCTCCCGCGAACCGGATTTCGCCAGAACACCTCCGCAGGACCTCGTCGCTGAACAAAGCGTCCTGGGCGGCATGATGCTCTCCAAGGATGCCATCGCAGATGTGGTCGAAGTCCTGCGCGGCAGCGACTTCTACCGGCCCTCCCACGAAAGCATCTACGAGGCCACCCTGGATCTCTACGGACGCGGCGAGCCAGCCGATGCCGTGACAGTGGCCGACGAGCTGACCAAGCGCGGCGAGATCACCAAAGTAGGCGGCGCCGCCTACCTGCACCAACTGATCCAGTCAGTGCCCACTGCGGCCAACGCCGGGTTCTATGCCGAAATCGTTGCTGAGCGTGCCGTGCTGCGCCGGCTGGTCACGGCCGGAACCAAAATTGTCCAGATGGGCTACTCCCAGGACGGTGAAGTTGAAGAGGTCGTCAACGCCGCCCAGGCCGAGATCTTTGCCGTGGCGGAGCGTCGCACCACAGAGGACTATGTGCTTCTGAAGGACGTCATGGAAGCCACCGTCGACGAAATTGAGGCGTCGGGGCACAAGGGCCAGGGCATGACAGGCGTGCCCACCGGTTTCTATGAATTTGATGAACTGACCAACGGTTTGCACCCGGGACAGATGATCGTGATTGCGGCGAGGCCGGCCGTTGGCAAGTCGACGTTTGCCCTGGACTGGGCGCGTTCGGCAGCGATTGACCACAATATGGCCACCGTGGTGTTCTCCCTGGAGATGGGCCGCAACGAAATTGCCATGCGCCTGCTGTCGGCCGAGGCCACCATCAGCCTGCAGGACCTGCGCAAGGGCACGGTCAAGGACGACCAGTGGTCAAAGATCGCAACGACGATGGGCAGGATGAACGAGGCCCCGCTCTTCATCGATGATTCCCCCAACATGTCACTGATGGAAATTCGGGCCAAGTGCCGCCGCCTGAAGCAGCAGCATGACCTGAAGCTGGTTGTTCTTGACTACCTGCAGCTGATGTCCTCGGGCAAGCGTGTGGAATCCCGCCAGCAGGAAGTCTCCGAATTCTCCCGTGCCTTGAAGCTGCTGGCCAAGGAACTACAGGTTCCGGTGGTGGCGTTGTCACAGCTGAACCGTGGTTCCGAGCAGCGAACCGACAAGAAGCCCATGGTTTCGGACCTGCGTGAATCGGGATCGATCGAGCAGGACGCCGACATGGTGATCCTCCTGCACCGTGAAGACATTTACGACAAGGAATCTGCCCGCGCAGGTGAGGCCGACGTGATCGTGGCCAAGCACCGTAACGGTCCCACCAAGACAATCGTGCTTGGCTTCCAGGGCCACTACTCACGCTTCGCCAACATGGCCAGCGACAGCGGCCAGGGCTACTAACCGGCGGATGTCACTCCAGGGGACAGATATTGTTGAGCCATGCCTGAATCAGTGACGCCAAAAGGCGCCTCCGCGCCCGACCGCCGCTCAACGGCAAGAGCAATTCGGGCGCTGGCCATCCCGGCCTTTGGCGCCCTCATCGCCGAGCCGCTGTTCCTCCTGGCTGACTCGGCCATCGTCGGACACTTGGGTGTTCCGCAGCTGGCAGGGGTGGGTTTGGCTGCGACGGTTCTCCAGACCGTAGTGGGACTCATGGTGTTCCTGGCATACTCCACCACCCCTGCCGTTGCACGGTTGTTGGGAGCCGGGCGGCATGCTGACGCCCTCGCTGTTGGTCGGGACGGCCTGTGGCTGGCAGCACTTCTTGGCCTCGTGCTTGCCGTTGCAGGCATGTTTGCCGGGGGCGGGCTGCTCAATGCCATGGGCGCCAGGGGCGACGTATTTGAATACGCACACGAGTACTTCATGATCAGCCTGGCGGGAATACCCGCCATGCTCCTGGTAATGGCAGCCATGGGCGTGCTGCGCGGCCTGCAGGACACAAAGACGCCGCTGCTCGTCGCCGCAGCCGGTTTTGGCGTGAACATCGTCATGAACTTCTTCTTTGTCTACGGCCTGGGGATGTCTGTTGGCGGTGCCGCCTTGGGTACCGTCATCGCCCAATGGGGCATGGCAGCCGTGTACCTTGTCATCGTTGGCCGGGCAGCCCGCCGCCATGATGTGGGACTCCGTCCCGACTGGGCGGGGGTCCGCGCGGTCTCACGCGTGGGCAGCTGGCTCATGCTGCGCACCTTGTCGCTGCGCGCCGCCATCCTGGTCACAGTGCTCGTGGTGACGGCGCAGGGCCCCACGAACCTGGCCGCCCACCAGCTGGCGATGACACTCTTCAGCTTCCTGGCCTTCGCCCTTGACGCACTTGCCATCGCCGCCCAAGCCTTGATTGGCAAGGAGCTTGGGGGTGGGAACATACCGCAGGTCCGGGTCCTGACCCGGACCATGACGCGCTGGGGTCTTGGCTTTGGCGTGCTCACCGGGCTGGGGCTGTGGGCGGCGTCCGGCGCCGTCGGGTGGATCTTCACCACGGATGCGGGTGTCCATGCCGCACTCACCGCGGCCCTGCTCGTCATGGCCGTGGGACAGCCGCTGGCCGGGTACGTCTTTGTGCTCGACGGCGTTCTCATCGGGGCAGGGGACGCCCGCTACCTGGCCTTGGTGGGCGTGGGCAACCTGGTGATCTACCTGCCGTTGCTGTTCTGGGTGTCCCACCTGCAGTTTGGCGACACCGTGTCCGGGATGTTCTGGGTCTGGGCAGCGTTCAGTGTGGGCTACATGGGGGCCCGCGGACTGACGCTGGGGCTGCGTGCGCGCACCGGCCGGTGGATGCAGGTCGGCGTGCCTGCCAGCCGCGGCTAGACTTGCAGGGTGAGTGAAACTGCCCTGCCCCAGCCTGCCAATGCCAACCACGCCGTGGACGGCACCGCCCCGTTGTGGCAGCCTGTGCTGTTGCGGGCGCTGGCCACACTGGCTTTTGGCCTGATTACAGTCTTTTGGGGAGCGCCGGGGGCCCTGGGCCTCTGCGTCCTTTTCGCCGCTTACTTCCTGGCGGTGGCCGCAGCCCAGTATGTGGTTTTGCGATCCGTTGCGCTTCCCCTCGGTGACAGGCGGCGGCTGGTGGTGCTGGGCGCCTCCGCCCTGCTGGCCGTAAGCGGCGTGGTGGTGGCCGTCTCCGTCAGCGCGGTTGTGGCCGCCTGGCTTGGCGGCGCGGCCCTGGCGGTCATGGGTGCCGCCGAACTTTTCGCTGCACTGCACAAGCCTGCCGGGAGCTCCCGAGCCAAATCCTCACTTCGCAGCGACTGGATGATCTCCGGCATCCTCGGCCTGGGCACGGGAATTTTGCTGCCCTTCTTTGCCGCGGCCGGGCCGCATGCGCTGATGGGTGTCGCCGGCGGCGGGGCCTTGATGACGGGAGCGTTGTGGACATTGTCAGCCCTCACATTGCGCCATGACGGCGGCAGGGCAAAAGCCCAGTAAACTAGGCACCGTATGTTCTACTGTGCGTAGAATCGCGTGGTGCCTGAGACACCAAACAAGCCAAAGGACCAATTGTGGGCAGTGTAGAGCCGCAGAACCCGAATTCGCGTAATTCCATCAAGTTTCCCCTCAGCTTCTCGTTCGCCTTGGGTGCCGTTGCCGGACTTGTCACCCTGGTGGTGTCCGCCGGCGGAACTGACCACGGGCTCCGCTGGGACCTGGGCGCCATTGCCTTCGGCATCGCTTTCGTGGCCACCCTCCTTATTGCCTCCCTGCTGGTCATGGGCCACAAGGAAAATGACCCCTCCCTCAGTGAAGGTTCAGGAGTGAACCGCAGGTCCTCCGACCGTTTGGGAAAGACAAAAAACGACGCCGAGAATGGTGCTGCCCGGACTGGCAAGGACACTGACGACGACGGCGAAACCGCCGGGCACTAAGCCCGCAGCAGGCCCTCGGCCGCCCCTGGGCGAGGGTCCGATGTGCTGCCGCGTCCCAAGCCGCGGCATGCCTCTCACGACGGCGCGGCCGTTACCGCGGCCGTGCCTCTTGCCGGCAGTCGCGCTGTCTCACCGCAGGGCCGCCAAGCTGCCCTGGATGCGGGCAAAAACGGACGCATCCACCTCAATGCCATTGCGCTTGAGCACCAGCACGGCAGCGCCGACCATGCCGTCCTCAACCAACACGGGCGTGATCGGTTCCGTGGTCCCGGCCGGCTCTGCTGTCCCGGCTGTCAGAAGGTCGACCACTGCCGATGCCACTGTCCCACCCTTGGTCAGCACACTTCCGCCAAAAATCAATGGCTGATCCGTCATGCGGAACGACCCGGCCCCGGCCGCCTGCGCGCCCGGAAGTGCCGCTCCGGCGAAAGGCGGGACGAGGGGCACTGCTTGACCCGGCCCATCACCAGCAGCCCCATCAGCTGCAGCCTCGTCTGAGGCACCCTCGCTGACGGCCAGCAGGGTGCGGGCCAGGGCCTGGGCCGCGCGCTCAATGATGTCCCGGGCAACGATGTCGTCAGGCGCGGCAAACACCAGCGGGGCAAAACGTGAAAGCTCAATGGCGCTGCGCTCGTAGACCTTGAGAATCAGCTGCTGCTGGGCGCGGAGCCGGCCCTGGGTGCGTGCGCCGGGGTCAAGGGTGATGTCCAGCTCGGCCAGCACGAGTCCGGTTAGGGAAGTTGCCTGGCCGCGGCCATCAAGGGCCGACGCGACGGCGCGGGCGACCTCCCTGCCCAGCCAGAAGCCCGCACCGGCGTCCCCCAGCAGCCAGCCGGTCCCATCGGCAACGGCGGCCAGCCGGCTGCCTGCGATGCGGGCACCGACGGCGCCGGTGCCCGCTATCAATGCGCACCCATGGTCATGATGGGTTCCAGAGTAAAAGGCTGCCAATAAATCAGATTCAATCATCACATTTCCGGCCAACCCGAGTGTGGCGAACCGGTCGCGGAACAGCTGTGTCGGCAGTTCAAGGGATGCGCCGGCCATCGCCAGCAGTACTTCCGAAAACGGGGCGGGCGCGTCCCCGAGGGCCGCGGCCGAAGCCTGTGTGAGTGCCTCCAGGGCCGGTTCAAATCCGCGGGAAACCGGGTTTCCACCCCCTGCTGTCCCGTACCCGAGACAAAGTCCCGAGGAATTGAGAATTGCGG
Source organism: Specibacter sp. AOP5-B1-6 (assembly GCF_052376555.1). Lineage (NCBI taxonomy): Bacteria > Bacillati > Actinomycetota > Actinomycetes > Micrococcales > Micrococcaceae > Specibacter > Specibacter sp. AOP5-B1-6. The sequence continues at coordinate 20,183 of NZ_JBQSVT010000032.1, read as the reverse complement.
CCCTGGTGGAGGTGCCGCCGGCATCAATGGCAAGGAAATTAGGCATCGTTATCATTCTGTGTCTAGGTGTGACTTGACTTACATGCGGGACGATAATAGTTTTCATTATGTACCCACTTAGAAGAAATGGATTTTCACATGTCAACCTTCACGTCCCCTCTCGCAGCGGTGACAGCTGCCGGCGTCGTGAACCGCATTCAGGCCAAGCTACCTGACATGCCGGCAGCCATGGCAAAAATCGGCATTTTCCTTCTGGAACATCCCCAGGCTCCCTTGGAACTTTCGATCATGGAACTGGCGGAACAAACCAAGACCTCTCCTGCCACTGTGACACGCTTTTGCCGCCTGCTGGGCTACGCCGGCTATGTCCCCTTCCGGGTCAGCATCGCCTCCGAGCTGGGCCGCAGCGACGCCCGGGAGTCCTGGAAGGCTGACATCGGACGCGCCTTTGGCCCCGATGATTCCCCGCGGGATGTGCTCAGCACCCTTGTCAACGCCCACACGCGTTCACTGGAGGAAACTGCGGCCGTCATGGACCTGTCCTTGATGAACAAGATTGCCCGCCGCATCGCCATGAGCTCCCACGTGGATATCTACGGCATTGGCGGCAGCGCAGTCATGGCCGAGGAGCTGCAGTCGCGTCTGTATCGGATTGGCATCAACGCCCACCACTGGTCGGAGGTCCACGCCGGCCTGACAAGTGCAGCGATCCAGGACACCAACACCGTGGCAATCGGCATTTCAAATACGGGCCGCACCGACGAGACGCTGCAAATGTTGCGTGAAGCAGGCGAGGCCGGAGCACTGACGGTGGCCCTGAGCAACAACCCGGGTTCCCCACTGGCTGAGAGCGCCGATGAATCCATCATCACCTCTGTCCATGAGCAATTCCTGCAGCCGGACGACCTCTCCGCCAAGCATGTGCAATTGCTCGTCATCGATGTCCTGTATTTGCTTGTGGCCCAGGTGAATTTCGCTCAGACCACCTCAAAACTCGCAGCGTCCGCCATGGCCGTGTCGCCGCACAGGCGTCCCACCCGGGCTGCCCGCCTTGAAGTCAGTACGCACCGCGGCCAGCGCAAGATTGGAAAGGGTGAAGATCATTCCTGACACCATTACCGCCTTTGGACTTGAAGTCTCCGGCAGGCTTGAGGCCATCACGGCATGGGCTGTTGCCGGCGGCGTCAGCGACGCCGCCACCGCAATGGCGGACGCACTCGCCAGCGGGGGCGTCATTCAGGCGTTCGGCACCGGCCATTCCGAGGCTTTCGCCATGGAGATCGCCGGCCGCGCCGGGGGACTGATTCCCACCAGCAAAATCGCCCTGCGCGACCTGGTCCTCCATGGCAACCGGGACGTTGCTGAGCTGGACTCGCTGGAAGGCTCCGTACTGGAGCGTGACACGGGGGTTGCCGAGGAGCTGTTCAACCTCTCCCTTGTCGATCCGCGCGACATCTTCATCATTGCCTCAAACTCCGGTGTGAACGGCTCGATCGTGGGATTGGCCCTGGCTGCCAAGGAACGCGGCCACAAGGTCATCGCCGTCACCAGCATCGAACACACCAACGCTGTCGAAACAAAACATCCCAGTGGGCTGCGGCTCAGCGAGATTGCAGACATTGTTATCGACAATCGTGCGCCCTATGGCGACACGACCCTCGAAGTTTCCGGCGGAGGAGGTGTTGGTGCCGTCTCCTCGATCACGGCCGCGTACATTGCGCAGCTGCTGACCATTGAGACGACCCAATGCCTGATCCGTGCAGGGAAGAAACCGCCCATCTATATTTCAGCAAATATCCCGGGCGGGGACGAACACAATACCGCACTGGTGGGCCAGTATGTTGGCCGGCTCAGGCGTGAGGCATGATTCCAACGGCACGTAGTTGAAGTCAGCTACATCGCATGAAGTCAGCCGAATGAATTGCAGTGAAATGCAGTAACTGTACTAAAAAGTACAACGCCGTACCGATTTAGCGCTCGTACCATCAATGGAAGGCAGTACACAGAATGAACATTCAAAACAAGCCTCTGCAGCGTCGCGGGTTCCTCCGCGGAGCCCTGGCCACCGCCGTGCTTTTGCCCTTGGGTGGAGCCTTGGCATCCTGTGCGGGCGGCGGCGACTCGTCGTCAAGCTCGGCCGCACCGGGCGGAGAAGTGGACCCCCAGAAGAACCCGTTCGGTGTTGCCTCAACGGGCAAGCTTGACGCGGTCATCTTCAAGGGCGGGTATGGCATTGACTACGTAGAATTTGCCGGCAAGATCTTCGCCAAGAACTTCCCCGACGTTGACGTCAGCATCAACCCGTCCACCGACATCGCCCAGGAACTGCAGCCACGCTTTGCCGGTGGCACCCCTCCTGACTTGATTGACAACTCGGGTGCCAAGTCCATTGGCTTCAGCACCATCCTTGACCAGCTCGAGGACCTCCAGTCAATCGTCGATGCGAACAACCTCGAAGGCACCAAGATCGCTGACACGCTCTTCGACGGCGTGCTGGCACCGGGCACATTTGACGGCAAGCTCGCGGCCATCAACTACGTGCTGACCGTCTACGCCTGGTGGTACTCCGCCAGCCTGTTCAAGGAGAACGGCTGGACCGTTCCCACCACCTGGGACGAAGCCTACGATCTCGGCGCCAAGGCCAAGGAAAAGGGCAAATACCTGTTTGTCTGGGGCAAGGAAGCCGCAACGTACTACCAGACCATGGCCATCGAGTCGGCCATCAAGGAAGGCGGCGATGAAGTCCGCCTCAGCCTTGAAAACCTGAAGCCCGACTGCTGGTCACTGCCTGCCGTCCAGAGTGTCTTCACCGCCATGGAAAAGATTGTCAAGGCCGGCTTCTTCAAGCCCGGCGGCTCCGGCACCGTGTTCACTGCTGCACAAGCCCAGTGGAGCAACGGCCAGGAAGCTCTGCTCTACCCTTCCGGTTCCTGGATCGAAAACGAGATGAAGGACCAGACCAAGGCCGGCTTTGAAATGACGGGCGCTCCGGTTCCGGTTGTTTCCGACAGCCCGAAGATCGACCAGCAGGGCGTGCGCTCCGCAGGCGGCGAGCCCTTCATCGTCCCGACAAAGGGTGCGAATCCTGCTGCAGGCAAGGAATTGCTGCGCATCATGCTCTCCAAGGAAGCTGCCACCAACTTCGCCAAGGAAAAATTGGCTCCGACAGTTGTCAAGGGTACCGTTCCTGCCGACGGCTTCGGTTCCACCGCACTGGTCTCCCAGACCGGCATGTTGGAGAAGGCAGGCAAGAACATCTTCACCTGGAACTTCGTGGACACCTACGGGATGAACCCCGACCAGCTGGTGCCGTGGAACTCCTTCCTTGACGGCAAGCTCGACGTGGCCGGCCTGACCAAGGCCCTGCAGGAGATCACCGACAAGGTTGCGAAAGACGACTCGGTTACGAAGATTGAAGTGAAGTGACTCAAGCAACACAAGACGTGCGATCGGGCGGTGGCGTTGTCGCCACCGCCCGGCGGCGCCGGAAAAAACTGACATTCGACAAGGTCAGCTTCATGGCGGTCTTCCTGGGACTGCCGCTGGTGATCTATCTGGTCTTTGTAATCTCGCCGTTTGTCCAGGCGGTGTACTACTCAATGACCAGCTGGGGCGGCTTCGACAACAACATGCCGTTCATTGGCTTCGACAACTATGTCAAGCTCTTCAACGACGACATCTTTATGATTTCGGTGCGCAACAGCGTCACCTTGGCCGTCTTCCTGCCGGTCATCACCGTGATTTTGTCGCTTATCCTGGCCACGCTGGTCACGATTGGCGGCAGCAGCCGAGGGCAGATCAAGGGACTCAAGGGATCCGGCTTCTACCGCGTCATCTCCTTCTTCCCCTACGTCATCCCCGCCGTTGTCATCGGCATCATTTGGCAGCAGATTTTCAACCCAAGCAATGGTCTGCTCAACGGCATCCTGACGGGCATCGGCCTGGAGGGGTTCAAGGACTACCCGTGGCTGGGTGACTCACGCACGGCCATGATCGCCTCCATGTTTGTCATTGTATGGGGCTTCGTCGGCTTCTACATGATCTTGTTCATTGCGGCCATCAAGGGCATCCCGGCTGAGACGTTTGAGGCTGCCCGCATTGACGGTGCGGGACGTTTCCGCACTGCAATCAACATCACCATCCCGCTCATCCGCGACAACATCCAGACGGCCTATGTCTACATGGGGATCCTGGCCTTGGACGCCTTCGTCTACATGTCCGTGTTGAACTCCACGGGCGGACCGGAAAACTCCACGCTCGTCATGTCCCAGAAACTGTTCTCCACGGCCTTTGGCAAGAGCCAGTTTGGCCTGGCGTGTGCCATGGGCGTGGTGCTGGCTGTCATCACCCTGCTCTTCTCTGCGCTCGTATTCCTGGTCAACAGGATCACCGGCGGCAGCAAGGATGTGTCTGAATAATGTCAATCCAACTTTCAAAAACCACGGCGCTCAACGACCATGTTGAGCGCAAGGGGCAGGACACCAAGGGTGACAAGGTTGTAGCCGGCGTCTCGCACACCATGCTCGCCCTTTGGGCGCTGCTGGTGCTTATTCCCCTCGGCTGGACCCTGCTGTCGTCGTTTAAGACCACGTCCGAAATTTTCGCCTCGCCCTTCGCGCTTCCCGCCGACTGGAAATTCGAAAACTACATCAACGCCTGGAATACCGCCGGCATTGGCCAGTACTTCTTCAACACCGTCATCGTGGTGGGGTTTGCCCTCGTCATTGTGATGGTTCTGGGTGCCATGTGTGCCTATGTTTTGGCCCGCTACGTGTTCCCGGGGTCGCGCGCCATCTACTACCTGATGCTCGCGGGCCTGACGTTCCCGGTCTTTCTGGCCATCGTGCCCTTGTTCTTCATCCTGAAGAACCTCGGACTGTTGAACACGCTCCCCGGCCTGATCATTGTGTACGTGGCGTTCGCGCTGCCCTTCACCGTGTTCTTCCTGTTCTCCTTCTTCAAGGCACTCCCGAACGAGATTGCCGAAGCGGCCCAAATTGACGGTGCCGGTGAATGGCGCACCTTTTTCCAGGTCATGCTGCCCATGGCCAAGCCGGGCATGGCCTCCGTTGCCATCTTCAACTTCCTGGGCCTGTGGAACCAGTACCTGATCCCGGTGGCCATCAACACCAAGCAAGAGAACTATGTGCTCTCGCAGGGTATTGCACGGTACGCGGGCCAGATGGGCTATGCGGTGGACTTCGGCGCACTGTTCGCGGCCGCCATCATTGTGATTGTCCCTGTTTTGATCATGTACGTCCTGTTCCAGCGCCAGCTCCAGGGCTCGGTGTCGGCGGGGACCATGAAGTAGTTTCCTGCACCATCGAATTGCCCGCAAGGGGCCCGCATCTGTTGGTGGTGCGGGCCCCTTGCGGTTTGCTCCCGGCCTGGAGCTGGGACAAGCGGTGGCTGCCCAGGGTTCGGCTCACTGTTGCCTGGCTCACTGTTCCGGGCGTTGGTCGGACTTTCGACGGCGGTACGCGGCAACGTGGGCCCGGTTGCCGCAGTTTCCGGTGTCGCAATACCTGCGCGATCGGTTCTTGGACAGGTCGATCACCACGGCGCAGCAGTCGGGGGCTGCGCACACCTTCAAGCGGTCGAGCTCCTTGCCTCGAATGACATCCGCCAGGGCCATGGCCGCTTCCACGCCCATGCGCTGGGCAAGAGGCGCGGCGGGTGCTGTTGCGTGCAGGTGCCAGTCCCACTGGTCGTGCCTGACAAGCTGCGGCAAGGCCTGTGCGCGCGCAAGCAGGGCATTGACCATGCTCGCGGCAGTTGTCTCGCCAGCCGTAAAAATTGTGCGCAATTCCCGGCGCATGTCCCGCACTTCCGCCAATTCAGCGGCAGAGCGCTCGCGTGACCCTGAAAACTGCTCCTGTTCAACAAAGGCGTCCAGCGCGGCCAGGGTTTCCAGTGAGTCGGGGCCTGTCACCTCGTTGTCGGCGGCAACTGTAATGGGTGCCGTGTTGATGAGGTTGACGGCAGAGAGCAGCGCCACCTCCGTGTCATGACTAAAGACCATGTTGACTCCTGACATTGCGCGAGCGTAGTGTCACTAGCATAACGTCAATCACTCCTGACATGGGGAATTTCATGACCACTCCGATGAACACTTTCCCACTGTCCGGGCCGGTGGCACGCAGGGCCCTGGCGTCGCCGGCGCTCCTGCTGGCCTTCGTCTCGGCCGCGGCTTTTGCCTTGTCCGGCTCCTTTGCCAAGTCGTTGTTCGACGTCGGCTGGTCGCCCGGCGCCGCCGTTGCCGTCCGCATTGGGGGTGCCGCCGTCGTGCTTCTCATCCCCGCACTTCTCGCCCTGCTGCGGCACTGGTCCGAGGTGAAAGGTTCGCTGGGGCGGATCGCGATCTACGGAGTTGTGCCCATAGCGCTGTGCCAGTTGTTTTACTTCAATGCCGTCCAGCACCTGTCGGTGGGTGTGGCGCTGCTGCTGGAATATCTTTCCCCGGTGCTGCTGGTGGGGTGGGCTTGGGTCATCACGAGGCAGCGTCCTCGTGTGTTGACTATTGTGGGCGCCATCAGCGCCATGTCCGGCCTGGTGCTGGTCCTGGATGTGGCGGGAAGCCAGAAGGTCAGCATTGAGGGAATCCTGTGGGGGCTTGCCGCGGCGGTGTGTTCGGCCGTGTTCTTCATCATGTCGTCCCGGACGGGCGACAAGGTCCCGCCCATTCTCATGGCCGGCGGCGGAATGGTGTTTGGTGCGGCCATGATCCTGGGGCTGGGCGTGGTCGGCGTGCTGCCCATGGTGTTCACCTTCAACAATCCCGTGTTTGCCGGGACCGAGGTGCACTGGCTGGTGCCGGTACTGGGCCTGGTGCTGATCACCACTGTCTTCGCCTACATCCTGGGCATCATCTCAACGCGCGGGCTGGGCTCAAAGGTGGCGTCCTTTGTGGCCTTGTTCGAGGTGCTGTTCGCGGTGATTTGGGCGTGGATCCTGCTCGGCGAGCTGCCCCGGGCGGTCCAGCTCCTTGGCGGGCTGTGCATCATGGGCGGTGTGGTGCTGGTCAGGCTGGACGAGCTGCGCGGGCCTCCCCGCCGCGGCCCGTCCCACGCCGTCGACCTTGACACTGATGCTGGTTCTGATCCTGACGGGTTGCCGGCCGGCAGGCTACCTGCCGAAGCGCCGCAGCCGTAGCGAGTTGGCCACCACCAGCACCGAGCTGGCGGCCATGGCGGCGCCGGCGATCATCGGATTGAGCAGCCCCAGCGCGGCGACCGGGATGCCGATGGCGTTGTAGAAAAAGGCCCAGAACAGGTTCGTCTTGATGGTCCCCAGGGTCTTGCGGGACAGCTCAATGGCGGTGGCCACCTGTCCCAAATCGCTGCCCATGACCGTCAGGTCGGCGGCCGCGATGGCAACATCCGTGCCGGATCCCATGGCGATGCCGAGGTCGGCCTGCGCCAGGGCGGCGGCGTCGTTCACGCCGTCGCCGGCCATGGCGACCGTGGCGCCCTCCGCCTGCAGCCTCTTGACGGCTTCCACCTTGCCTTCGGGCAGGACGTCCGCGTAGACATCCTCCGGCGCGATGCCCACCATTGTGGCAACCTGGGCGGCGACGGCGGCGTTGTCGCCGGTCAGCAGGATCGGGCGCAGGCCCAGTTCCTTCAGCTTGGCGATGGCCTCCTTGGACCCGGCCTTGACGGTGTCCTTGAGGGCGATCAGACCCGCAGCGTCACCGTCCACCGCAACCCAGATTGCCGTGGTGCCGCGTTGCTGCTGTTCCAGCAGTGCAGTCTTGGCTGCCTGTGAAAGCTCGACGCCGTTTTCCTCCAGCCAGCCTGCCCTTCCGGCCAGCACGGTGTGCCCTTCGATGACGGCACGGACGCCGCCGCCCGGTGCCGACATGAAGTCGGACAGTTCGGGGAGGGTGCCATTTTCGCCAGCCTGTTGGCGGGCGTGGGCCGTGATGGCGTGGGCGATGGGATGTTCGCTGTGGGATTCGACGGCCCCGGCCAGCCGCAGGATTTCGGCGGCGGGCACCTGGGTGAGGGGAACGACGTCGACCACTGACAGGCGGCCCTCGGTGACGGTGCCGGTCTTGTCCAGCAGGATGGTGTCCACCGTGCGTGTGTCCTCGAGGACCTGCGGGCCCTTGATCAGGATGCCCAGCTGGGCGGCGCGGCCGGTTCCGGTCAGCAGGCCGACCGGCGTGGCCAGGCCCAGGGCGCAGGGGCAGGCGATGATCAGTACGGCGACGGCTGCCGTGAAAGCGGCTTGGATGTCGCCGCTGAGAAGCAGCCAGAGGGTGAACGTGACCACCGCGATGACGAGCACGATCGGCACGAACACGGCGCTGATGCGGTCCGCAAGACGGGCGATGGGCGCCTTGGCTGCCTGGGCGGCGCTGACCAGCCTGCCCATTTGGGCGAGCGTGGTTTCGCTGCCGACGCGGGTGGCCTTGACGAGGAGGCGGCCGGAGGTGTTGATGGTGGCGCCGGTGACCGTGTCATTGACGGTGACGTTGACGGGCAGGGATTCGCCGGTGATGAGGGAGGTGTCGATGGCGGAGGTGCCGTCGGTGATGATGCCGTCGGTGGCGATCTTCTCGCCGGGGCGGACCACGAAAATCTCATCCACGGCCAGTTCCGCCGCCGGAATTTTGACCTCGACGCCGCCACGAAGGACGGTTGCCTCCTTGGCGCCCAGGCTGAGCAGCGCCTTGAGTGCGTCGCCGGCCTTCGCCTTGGCCCGCGCCTCCAGGTAGCGGCCCAGCAGCAGGAAGGTGACGACAACGGCCGAGACCTCAAAGTACAGCGGGGCGTGGCCTGCCATGGTGTTGCCGTGTTCGGTCATCATCGGGTCCAGGCCGAGTTCCACGGCGGAAAACAGGAACGCGGCGCTGACGCCGATGGAGACCAGGGTGTCCATGGTGGAGGCGAGGTGGCGGGCATTGATTGCTGCCGCGCGGTGGAACGGCCAGGCCGCCCACGTCACCACGGGCAGTGTCAGGATGCCGGCAACCCAGCCCCAATGCGGGAACTGCAGGGCCGGGAACATGGAGACGAGGAAGACTGGGATGGTCAGGACCGCAGCCAGGATCAGGCGCGGGCGCAGGGTGGACGCCGTGCCGCCATGGGCCATGTGGTCCTCATGGGAACTATCTGCCTCGTCGTGCCCGGCATGCTCGCCGGTGTGGCCGCCCTGCGCGGAGCCGCCTGCTTGGGTGGCACCCGGGTGGGAATCGTGCGGCAGGGGGTGTCCGGCGTCGTGCTTGATGGCGCGCTGGGCCGGTGGGTTCTTCAGCCGGGCCTTGTAGCCGGTGGCCTTGACGGTGTCGATGATTTGTTGGTCGGTAATGCCGGCGGGGACCGTGACCGTAGCTGTTTCCAGCGGGAGGTTCACGGAAGCGCTGACGCCTTCGAGTTTGCCCAACTTGCGCTCAACCCGGCTGACGCACGAGGCACAGGTCATGCCTTCGATGTCGATCTCGACCATGCGGGGGCCGGGTATGGCGGTTTGGGACAAAATGTCTGAGGCGCTCATGGCGCTCCTTACTGTGGTGGCCTGAACGTTGGAGCTTCAGGCACTGTTGGTTCAGGCATTGTTGGCGACGACCAGGTAGCCGGCTTCGGCGACGGCCTCGCCGATTTCCGCGGGGTCGAGCGTCAGGGTGGAGGTGATGGTGACCTCGGAGACGCCACCGGCATTGAGGTCAACGGTGACGTTTTCAACGCCTTTCAGGCCAGTCAGTTCCTCGGTGACGGAGTTGACGAAGTGCCCGCAGGTCATGCCTGAAACGTTGATGGTGGTGGTGTTGCTCATGTGATTAGCTCCTGAGTAGGCGGGAAATGGCGGCGGTGGCCTCGGAAACCTTTTCGGAGACGATCTCCGGGTTCCCGGTGGCCTGGGATTCGTTGGCGGCATTGACGACACAGTGCGCTATGTGGTCTTCGAGCAGGCCGATGCTGACTGCATGCAGGGCCTTGTTGACGGCTGCCATTTGGGTGAGGATGTCGATGCAGTACTTGTCCTCCTCGACCATCCGGGCAATGCCGCGCACCTGGCCTTCAGCGCGTTTGAGGCGCCGCAGATAGGCCTGCTTTTCGTCGGTATAGCCGTGGCTGTGCTGTTCTGTGTCCATGTGCGCTGCGTCCATGTCTGCTGTGTCCATAACCCCAATGTATACCCCCATAGGGTATGGGTCAAGTACCCCCTGGGGGTATAGCCGCCGTGCCGGTGCGCCCAGAACGTGGCCCGGCGGCGCAAGTTACCAGCAGGTAACCCTTGCCGGGCCGTGGTTGCGGTGGTCGACTTTAACCCATGGAAAACAGTGAATCTTCGGACGTCGTGCGCTCCGGAACAACCCACCTGCTGGCCGTGGGCACGAAGAAGGGCCTGTGGCTGGGCACGAGCCCGGACCGTGTTAATTACACCTTCACCGGGCCGCATTTCTTGATGCAGGAGATTCCCAGCATCGGCATCGACACGCGTGGTGGTGCCACCCGCATTCTCGTGGGCCTGCGCAGCGAGCACTGGGGGCCCACGGTGGCGCACTCCGACGATTTTGGCGCCACCTGGCACGAACCCGAGAACGGTGCCATCATCTTCCCGGCCGACACCGACACCGCGTTGGAGCGGGTGTGGCAGATCCGACCCGATTCTGCCGGACGGCCGGGCGTTGTGTGGGCCGGCTGCGAACCCATCTCCGTCTGGAAGTCCGTGGACGGCGGCGAACATTTCGAACTGAACAGGGGATTGTGGGACCACCCCCACCGCCTTGAATGGGGTGCCGGATTTGGCGGCGCCGCAGCCCACACCGTCTTGCCCAGCCCCGCCGACCCCAACACCATCCACGTGGCCATGAGCACCGGCGGCGTGTACCGCAGCACGGATGCAGGCGCGTCGTGGGAGCCCCGGAACAAGGGGATCGGCGCAACCTTCCTGCCGGAGGAGACCCCGGAGTTCGGCCAGTGCGTCCACAAGGTGGCCCGCGACGCCAACCGGCCCGAGGTGCTGTTCGCGCAAAATCACGGCGGCGTATACCGCAGCGGCAACAACGGCGACACGTGGGACTACATCGCCCGGGGCCTGCCGGCGGACTTCGGCTTCACCGTGCTCACCCACCCGCGCCGCTCCGGCACCGCGTGGGTCATCCCCATCAAGGCCGATGCCGAGCGGATCCCGCCGGACGGACAGCTTGCCGTGCACCGGACTGACGACGGCGGGGAGTCCTGGACGCGTCTGGCCGACGGTCTGGCGCAGCCCGAATTCAACGTGGTGCTCAGGGATGCCGCGGCCGTTGACACGGCCGAGCCGGCGGGGCTGTTCTTTGGCACCCGCGGCGGCACCGTGTATGCCAGCGCCGACGAAGGCGGGCATTTCAGTGCGGTCCTCACCCACCTGCCGGACGTCTTGTGTGTCCGTGCCGCCGCCGTCGAGCTGTAGCGGACCGGACGTGGCCGGGGAAGTGAAAGTGCTGGTGCCGAGACTGCTGCAGCCCCTGGTTGGCGGCAGTGGGGAATTGCGTCTTGACGTGGGGGAGGGGGCCAGCGTTGCCGAGCTGCTGGATGCCATCAAGGCCGAGTTTCCCGTCTTTGACCGGCGGCTGCGCGATGAAACCGGGGCGCTGCGCAGATACGTCAACATCTATCTGGACGGCGACGAGCTGCGGCGCCTGGATGGCTTGAAAACCCGGGTGGCCGCGGGCCGTGAACTGATGGTGATCCAGTCAGTGGCGGGAGGCTGACATGAGCACCGTCATACCATCACGTATTCAAATACGGGATGGTATGCTTGTGGAGTGAAAAACCTCAGCCACCCGGAAATCCCGTTGCGCCGCACACGGGCCGAGAGTCGTGAGGAGACCAGGGCGCGGCTGGTCGACTCTGCCATCGAGCTCTATGCCCGCCATGGCGTGACGGCAGTTTCCCTCCAACTCGTTGCCGAGCATGCCGGCTACAGCCGCGGCGCGTTCCACAGCAACTTCAGCGGCAAGGACGAATTGCTCGACGCGGTCTCGAGCGCCGTCATCGCCTCCCTGGCACCGCAGTTGGGCGCCATCCTCACGTCCAGCGCCGACAGCCTGGCGCGACTGGAAGGATACATCCGGTGCTACGTGCAATTCTGCGCGGAGCGCCCGGAGCGGGCCCAGGCCCTGATTGCCATAGTGCGCGAACAAAGCCAGCAGCAAAGCGGCAGCTACGAGGCCCGCGCTGGGGAGAGCCTGGCCGGGATTGTTGAGCTTTTTGCCGCCGGGCAGCGTGCAGGGCAGATGCGTGCCTTTGACCCGGGGATGATGGCGTTGACGCTCCGCAGCGCCCTCGACGCCCACTCGATGGAATTCAGCCGCAGCGCCACACATTCCGGGACTGCACAGCCCGGGTGGGAGCAGCTCGCAGACGAGATTGCGAACACCTTTATTCAAGCGACCCGAAGGACCAGCAATGACTGAACGGACATTCAGGGTGACGGTGCGCGGCAGATTTGGCGTGCTCGACGGCGGGCAACGCGCCGAGCTGCTGGCACGGCAGCACGACCACGGGATTTTTTCAGCGCGATTCACACCCGAGGGCATGTTCCTGTACGAGCGGGAACTGGTGAACTTCCAATTCAGGTACGAGCTGACATCCAACGAGCCCAGCCCCGCCGACGCCGAAGTCGAGGTCGCCATGGTGGCTAAAGAGCTGACTGCCGGCGCCCTGCTGTCACGGGGACTGACGGGCCGGATACTGAAAGTCGCCCTGACCAGCATGGACAACATCAAAACCCGGCAACCGGCGGAAACCTCATGAGCGGCGCCGGCCGGGCGGCCCTGCTTGACCTGCTCGACACGGCCGCGGCTGCGACATTGGTGCTTGACCGTGCCCTGGCCAGGATTGGCCTCGGTGCCGACGAACTGCGGGTGCTGTCCGCCGTGGCGGCCGGCGGGCCGGCCGGCACATCAATCAGCAGTGCGGCCGGTGCACTGTCCGTGCCTGGTTCCGCAGCCCTGCGCCGCGTGCGGCCGCTGGAGAAGCTGGGATGGATCGAACGCCTCGGACCGGCTGCCTTCATTTTGACGGAGAGCGGTCAGGGAATCGAGGCCGAGGGCCGGGATATTTGCGCCGACGCCACCGAGCGGTACCTCGAGTCCTGTTTCAGCAGCGCTGAACGCGAAACACTCTCGGCCCTGCTGGCGAAGACGGGCCCGGCTCCCAGCGACGATTAGCGATTCCGAATTTTCAGGTTCCGCGAAGGCCAGGGATGAACAGGTCAGGGATGAACCATGGCCTTCAGCGCCCCCGGAGTGGCGCCTGCCGTGAGAGCAGCCTCAACGGCGTCGAGGCCGTGCGTCGAGGTGACAAGTCCGTCAAGGTCGATGTCCCCCGACGCCGCCAGGGCAATGGCCGTCGGCCACGTATTCGCGTAGCGGAACGTGCCCGTGATCATGAGTTCCCGGCCCTGGACCAGCGGCACGGGCAGGGCGATGGTGTCTGCGCCCATGCCAACCAGGACGGCGCGCCCGCGCGGGGCGAGCCGGGCCAAGCCGCCCAGGATGGCCCGCTCGGCGCCACTGGCATCAATGAACACGTTGAACTCCGGCTCGACAGGCGGCTGTTCGGCCGCCGTGAACGTGTGCGCCGCGCCGTATTTGCCCGCAATTTCAAGGCGCTCGGCGCGCACGTCCGTCAACGTGACGATGGCGCCCGCCAGCTGCGCCACCTTTGAAATCAGCAGTCCGATGGGGCCGGCCCCGGCCACGAGAACCTTGTCGCCGAGCTGGATCCGGCCCGCAGCCCTGGCCGCAAGGGCCACGCTGAGCGGCTCCAGCAGGGCAGCCGCATCGTCGGAAACAGCGTCGGGGACAGGGTGGCAAAACGCCGCCGGGTGCACCGCATATTCGGAAAATACGCCGTCGATGGGAGGCGTGGCAAAGAAGCGCACGCCCGGGTCAAGGTTGTAACAGCCTGCCAGCGACTGTTCCGAGAGCGGATCGGGGATGCCCGGTTCAAGGGAGACCCGCTGGCCAACCTCACGATTCGTGACGCCTTCACCCAATGCCACAACGACGCCGGCGGGCTCGTGGCCCAGGACCAGCGGCGCCTCGACGACGAAGCTGCCGATCCGGCCCTCGGTGAAGTAATGCGTGTCGGATCCGCACACGCCCACCGAGCTGATGCGCACCAGCACCTCGCCGGGACCAGGCGCGGGCACGGAGCGCTGCTCGGTGCGCAGCTCGCCCTGCCGGACCAGGACGGAGGCCGTCATGGATTCCGGGAGCGGCGATGCGGAAGTGGCGGTCTCAGTATTGCGCGTTGCCATGGTGTTACTTCACCGCACCCATCGACAGCCCGCGAACGAGCTGCTTTTGTGCGACCCAACCGGCAATGACGACCGGCAGCGACGCCAGTACCGAGGCGGCTGACAGCTTGGCCAGGAACAATCCCTCACTCGTCATCTGCGAGACGAGGAACACCGGCACCGTGGCGGCGTTGGCGGCGGTGAGGTTCAGGGCGAAGAAAAACTCGTTCCAGGCAAAGATCACGCAAATCAGGGCCGTGGCTGCCAGTCCCGGCGTGACCATGGGAATCAAGATGGTGCGCAGGGTCTTGATCAGTCCGGCGCCGTCCATGGCCGCGGCCTCGAGAACCTCGGCCGGCACTTCCTGGAAGAAGGAGCGCATCATCCAGACGGCAATCGGCAGGTTCATGGCCGTGTACAGGATGACGAGCGTGCCGATGTTGTCCAGCACCTTGAGCTGCCCGGCGATGACGTAGATGGGCATGATGACCGCCACGACGGGAAGCATCTTGGTGGAGATGAAGAAGAACAGCACATCCGAGGTTTTCTTCACCGGCCGGATGCTCACGGCATAGGCGGCCGGCACAGCCAGCAGAATGACAAGGATCGTCGAGACACCCGTGGCGATCAACGAATTCAGGAAGTAGGCGCCCGCACCGTTGCTCAGCACCGCCTCAAACTGCTCGAAGGTGGGGACGAAGAAGAACACCGGCGGGTTCGACGCCGCGGCCGATTCGGGCTTGAAGGCCGTCATGACCAGCCAGATCACGGGGGCGAAGAAGACAAAGGCAAGCAACCACGTAACTGTGGTGATGCTGGAACCGGTGAAACGCCGTCGTGCCTCACGGGACTTCCGCTCAGCGGATTTCGGCGCCGGGGAAACGGCGGCTGCCGGCTTGGGGGCGGGGGGAGTGAAGGTGTTGGTCACGGCTTAGTCCTTTGCGTCAAAGCTGCGGAAGATCAGGCGGAGGGCGAAGGTGGCGATGATGATCGTGGCGATGACAACCACAACGCCCATCGCGGCGGCCTGGCCGATGTCGAAGCCCAGGAAGGCCCGCTGGTAGATGTAAAACGGCAGGTTGGCGCTGGCGGTGCCCGGCCCGCCGGCGGTCATGAGGTAGATCTGGTCAAAGGTGTTGACGACGTAGATGGTGCCCAGCAGCACGCCCAGCTCAATGTAGCGGCGCAGTTGGGGCAGCGTGACCCAGATGAACGTCTTGGTCCAGCCGGCGCCGTCGATCTGCGCGGCTTCCAGGACATCCTTGGGCTGGGACTGCAGCCCGGCCAGGACCAACAGCATGGTGAACGGGGTCCACTGCCACACCAAGGCCATGAGGATGGAGACGATGGGGTGCGACGCCGTCCAGTCGACGGGCGGGATGCCCACCAGTGAGATCACCCAGTTGACCAGGCCGAAGCTCGGGTTCAGCATGGAGATGCTCCACAGCGTGGCGCCGGCGACGGGCATGATCAAAAACGGGGTGATCAGCATGGTGCGCACAATGCCCTGGCCGCGGAACTTGCGGTCCAGAAGGAGCGCGAAGATGATGCCAAGGACCATGGCAAGGAAGACGCAGCCAAGAGTGATGACAATGCTGTTCAAGGCCGAGCTGCGGAACGTGGAATCCAGGAAGATGTCCACATAGTTCTGCAGTCCGATGAACTGGTTGCCGTCGGGGCGCAGCAGGTTCCAGTTGCGCAGCGAGTACCAGATGGTGACCAGGAAGGGCAGCTGCGTAATGACGATGGTAAAGATCAGTGCCGGCAGGAGTGGCCCGCGGCGGCGCCACCCCTCAGCCCTGGAGACGCCGGAGCCGTCCCCGCTGTTCTTGGCGTCCCTGCCGCTTTTGCGGCCGTGTTGTTTGAGGTTGTGCTTGTCAACCAGCGTGGTAGCCACTACTTGCCTCCTTCTTGGTAGGACTCGGCAACGGGCACGGCGTATTGCTGGGCCTGCTTGAGTGCTTCGTCAACTGTTTTTTGCCCGGCAATGGCGGCCGAGATTTGCTGGCTGACCCGGGTGCCCAGGTCCTGAAATTCCGGGATCCCCACAAACTGCAGGCCCGGGTAGGGGACGGGGTTGACCATGGACGTCTCCTGCTTGGCGTTGTACATGGCGTCAAGGGTGGGCTTGGCGTAAGCCTCGGCGACGGCCGCATATTCGGGGATCTCATACGTGGACTGGCGGCTGCCGGGAGGGACGCGTTCCCAGCCGATCTGGTTGCCGACAAGCTTGATGTAGTCCTTGTTCGTCATCCAGGAGACGAAGTCCCAGGCCTCGTCCTTGTGCTCGGAGGTGGTGGGAATGGCCAGCGACCAGCTGTACAGCCAGCCCGCCGACTCCGTCTTCTCCACCGGCGCCGGGGCGTATTTCGACTTCCCGGCAACCAGTGAGGATGACGGGTCTTCAATGCTGGAAACCATGGCCGTGGCGTCGTACCACATGGCCGCCTTGCCCTGGCTGTAGCGGGTGATGCAGTCCCCGTAGCCGCTGGTTGCGGCGCCGGGCTGGCCGGCGTCGTGCAACAGGTCCACATAGTCGGTGACGGCGGCGTTGACCTCGGGCGAATCCAGCTTGGCGTTCCAGTCCATGTCGAACCATTGGCCGCCGTAGGTGTTGATGACGGTGCCCAGCGGGGCCATGACCTCGCCCCAGCCTGCCAGGCCGCGCAGGCAGATGCCGGCGAAATCCTTGTCCGGGTCGTTGAGCTTGCGGGCAATCGCGCCGATCTCATCCCAGGTGGGGTGCTCCGGCATGGTGATGCCGGCTTCCTTGAACAGGTCCTCGCGGTAGACCAGGAACGAGGACTCGCCGTAGAACGGGACCGAGTACATGTCGTCCTGGTAGCTCAGCGCGTCCTTGATGGTGGGGATGAAATCGTCGGTGTCGTAACCTTCAGTGGCGTCGGCAAGGGGCTGGAGGTTTTCGATCCAACCGTTTTTGGCCCACATTTCGGTTTCGTAGTTGGAGATCATGACGACGTCGAACTCACCGCCGCCGGTGGCGACCGAGGCGGTGATCTTGGCGCGGGCCTCGTTCTCGGGCAGGGTCACGAACTTGACGTTGACGTTGGGGTGCTTGGCCTTGAAGTCATCCTGCAGGGAGACGGCGTCCTTCATCTGCGGGTTGGCCACGATCGCCACCACGATGGTGTCCTGCGCGGATCCGGCGGGCGCGCAGCCGCCCAGGGCAAGCATTGCGGCGGCGGCAACGGCCAACAATTTGGCTGCCCGGGTGCCCGTGCGGCTGCGGGGCGCTTTCGGGGCGCGGAATGGGGGGAACTTCATTGGTCACTCTCAATCTCGTTGCTCATTTGAGAAGATGATCTCGCTCATTTGTTAAGTGACTCTAGTCATATATACTCATTTGAGCAAGAGCAATCGCTCAAATGTTTCAGTTTAGGAAGGTGCACCGTGCCGGAAATATCCCATGAGGAGCTGCTGGCCCGCATCGGGCGGGCTTATTACCTTGACAATCAGTCGAAGGTTGAAATCTCCAACGAGCATGGAATTTCACGGTTTCAGGTGGCGCGCTTCCTGGATGAGGCCCGCGCCCGGGGGATTGTTCACATTGAAATCCGCACCCCGGGCAGGGCGGCGGCAATCGATACGGAAGCGCTGGCCGCGGCGCTGGGGATTCGGCGGATCGTGGTCGTGGCAACAGTTGGCGACGACTTCCAGCAGCGGGACCTGCAGGCCCACGCGGTGGCGGACGAGCTGATGCGCGAGGCGCGCACAGGCATGACGGTTGGCATTTCCTGGTCCCGGACCCTGGACCTGGCCGCACGGCATGTGCCGGAACTGCCCAAATGCAATATCGTCCAGCTGGCCGGGGCGCTCCCGGTCCCTGGCGGAGGCAACCCGCTGGAGCTCATCCAGCGCCTGGGGCGTGTGGGCGGCGGACGGACCTGGCCCATGTGGGCGCCCCTCGTCGTCGACAGTGCCGCAACGGCCACAGGGCTGCGCCGCCAGCCGGAGATCGCCGACGCCATGCGCAAGGCGGACTCGCTGGACCTGGCAGTGGTGGCCATCGGCGCCTGGGCCCCGAACCTGTCGACGGTGTGGGACCGCGTGGACAACGCGGTGCGCCGGGACGGCGTCGACAAGGGTGCCGTCGCCGAGTGTTCCGGCCGGTTGCTGGCCGGGGACGGAACGGCCGTGGTTGCGGAGCTCGACGCCCGGATTCTGTCCGTCACGGTGGAACAGTTGCAGCGCACCCCCAAGGTCATTGCCGTGGCCCAAGGTGCTGTGCGTGCCGACGCCGTGCGCGCCTGCATTGCCGCGGGGATTGTCCACACCCTCGTCATGGATGAGTCCCTCGCCATGGCGCTGCAGGAATTTTCTGCCGGCCACGGGGTGTCGGCATGAGCGCCGCATTGGCCGCCGATGCCGTGAGCGCCGAAACTGTTGCAGAGACTGCTGCAGGCGAGATTCGAACGGAGCCCTCAGCAGCCAGGCGGGCAGGCAGGCCGGCAGGCAGGCTGGTGGTGGGTGTTGATTCCTCCACCCAGTCGTGCAAGGTTGTGGCCGTTGATCTGGCCACCGGGGCGCAGGTGGCTGCCGGCGCCTCGTCGCATCCGGACGGCACGTCCATCGACCCCCATCTTTGGACGTCCGCGCTGGAGGAAGCGTGGAATGCGGCGGGGATTCCGGGGCTGGGGACGCGGGTGGCCGGTGTGGCTGTGGCCGCCCAGCAGCACGGCATGGTGGCTGTTGACGGGGACAATGAGCCCGTCCATGATGCCCTGTTGTGGAACGATGTGCGCAGTGCCGAAGAAGCCGGCCGCATGGTTGCCGAGTTGGGTGCGAAAGCATGGGTGGATGCGGTCAATCTGCTCCCCGTGGCCTCCTTTACGCTGACCAAGCTGGCGTGGCTGGCCAGGCACCGCCCCGACGCGGCCGCCCGGCTGAAAACCGTGGGACTGCCGCACGACTGGCTGAACCTGCAGCTCTCGGGGGCATGGTCCACCGACCGCAGCGACGCCTCCGGCACCGCTTATTTCGACCCGGTTGCCAACAAGTACCGGGCCGAGCTGCTGGAACGGTTCTTCGGCGCCGCGCCCTCCCTGCCCCAGGTTCTCGCGCCCAACGAAAGTGCCGGGCAGCTGCTCCCGCGCTGGGGCTCAAGTGCCGCCGTCGTTGGTGCCGGCATGGGCGACAACGCCGGTGCGGCACTGGGCCTGGAATTGGCGCCGGGGGAGGTGGTCGTCTCGATTGGCACCTCGGGCACCGTTTTTACCGTCTCCGAGGAGCCGGTGCACGACGTTTCGGGGCAACTCGCGGGCTTTGCCGACGCCACGGGGCGGCACCTGCCGCTGCAGGCGACCATCAATGCCGCCCGCGTGATGGTGGCCGGTGCCGCCATGCTCAACGTTGACCTGGCCGAATTTGACCGGCTGGCGCTCGCGGCCGCTCCCGATTCCGGCGGCCTGACACTGTTGCCTTACCTTGACGGCGAACGCACGCCGAACCTGCCCGATGCCACGGGGTCCATGGTGGGCCTGACCCGCGCCAACATGACGCCGGAAAACCTGGCGCGGGCCTCCGTGCTGGCGGTGTTGAACTCGCTGGCCGACGCGCTGGACTCGCTGGCGTCCTTTGGCGTTCCGGTGGAGCGGGTGCTGCTCATTGGCGGCGGTGCGAAGTCCCGGGCGCTGCGGGAGGCGGCGGCCACGGTGTTTGGCGTGCCCGTTGATGTCCCTGAACCCCGCGAATACGTGGCCCTGGGTGCCGCCCGGCAGGCAGCCTGGGCAGCCACCGGGGAGCTGCCCGTGTGGGGCCGGCAGATCGAGGAGTCCTTCATACCCGACGGCGGATGGGGCGCCAAGGTGCGCGGGCGGTACGTTGCTGCCCGGAAGGTGGTCTACGGGCAGTAGACGACCCCGGCCGGTATTCGGTGCCCGGCCGGTGCCGATGACGTGGCAGGCTGGCGACAGGAGGGCAAAGTT
>NZ_JBQSVT010000031.1:0-44313 GCF_052376555.1 Specibacter sp. AOP5-B1-6 | reverse complement strand
GAGGGCGGGCGCAACGTTGTTGTGAGCATGCCCGGCAAGCCCACGGACGAGGAACGCAACCTCATCAAGGCCTCGGCCAACATGAACTTCCGCCCCGTCATTGCGGCAACGCAGACGCCATCAGGGGCGGTGCCGGAGGCCGAGAGGACTCCGGAAGACAAGCTTCCGGTGCCGACCGCAGCACCCGAGAACGCCAGCGACACCAATTGGGTTGACGCTGCGCTCATGAAGCAGTTTGAAGCCACCAGCTGCATCAAGCCGCTCACCGAGCGGCCCACGACCTCCGACGGCAAGAAGCCGCTGGTCAGCTGTGGCGAAGACGGCATCAAGTACATTCTTGGTCCGGTGGAAGTTCCCGGCAAGTGGATCAAGGACGCCTCCTACGGTTTGCAGGCGGGCGCACAGGGTGCCACGACCAACGAATGGTCGGTTCAGCTGACGCTGCAAAAGCCTGAAGGCGCACAGGCCTTCAAGGCTGTCACCCAGCGCTTGAACGCCAAATACCAGGCCAACCCCGATGACCCGCAGTCGCGTTTTGCGATTGTCCTCGATGACAGCGTCATTTCCGCCCCGGCGTCCATGGCTGTCATCACCGACGGCCAGTCTTCCATCACCGGCCAGTTCACCGAGGACAGCGCCAAGGCGCTGGCCGACCAGCTGAAATTCGGTTCGCTGCCCATCAGCTTCGAGATCCAAAGCGAAATCCAGATTTCGGCAACCCTTGGTTTGCAGCAGCTGGAGATGGGTGTCATGGCCGGTTTGATTGGCCTGCTCCTGGTTGTCATCTATTCGCTGTTCCAGTACCGCGCCCTGGGTTTTGTCACCATCCTGTCCCTTGTCATTGCGGGCGCCATCACGTATCTGGCCATCATCCTGCTCGGCTGGGCGGAAAACTACCGGCTTTCCCTGGCCGGTGTGGCAGGCATTATCGTCGCCATCGGCCAGACCGCAGACTCGTTTATTGTTTACTTTGAACGTGTCAGGGATGAACTGCGCGACGGCCGCGGCCTTGTGGCTGCCGTTGAGAACGGCTGGGCGCGCGCCAGGCGCACCATTCTGGCCTCCAAGGCCGTCAACATTCTGGCCTCGCTGGTGCTCTACTTCGTGTCGGTTGGCAGCGTCAAGGGCTTTGCCTTCACCCTCGGCCTGACAGCCGTGGCAGACCTCATGGTCGTCTTCATGTTCACCCACCCGGCCCTGCAGCTGCTGGCACGCACGAAGTTCTTCGGTGAGGGCCATGCCTTCTCCGGCCTTGACCCGAAGCAGCTTGGCGCCATTCCGCTGTACCGTGGCGCCGGCCGCTTGCGCACTCCGGACGAGACCATGCAAGTAGTGAAGGGCAAGAACGCCCGCGCCGCAGGCGAAGCAGAACGCCGCCAGACCATTGCCGAACGCCGCCTCGCGGCGAAGGAAAATGAAATGGCCGGCAGCAGGGGCGGCGGGGCTGCAAAGCCCGAGTCAAGTGACGACTCCAAGGAGAGCAAGTAATGAAGAGTTTCGCCACTTTTGGCAATGAACTGTACACCGGTGAACGGTCCTACGAGTTCGTTGAAAAACGCAAGATCTGGTTCGGCATTGCCGGCGTTGCCGTGCTGCTGTCCATCTTGATCCCCCTGCTGGGCGGCGGTTTCAACTTCGGCATTGACTTCCGCGGCGGCTCCCAGTTCACCATTTCGCAGGTCGCACACACCGATGTGACCATCGGTGAGGCCGCTGTGGCCAAGGCCGCACCAGGCACGACGGCCGTCGTCACCAACATCGCGGCGGACACCATGCAGGTGCAGACCGACAAGCTCAGCGACGACGCAACGCTGAAGGTCAAGGATGCGCTGAAGTCCGCCTACGGCGTGACGGAAGACCACATCGCCTCCACGTACGTGGGACCGAGCTGGGGCCAGGACGTCTCCCGCCAGGCCATCATCGGTTTCTTTGTGTTTGTGTTCCTTGCCACCATCTTGATGGCCCTGTACTTCAGGACCTGGCGGATGTCGATTGCGGCCATGGTCGGCCTGCTCGTTGTCATGGTGGTGACGGCGGGAGTCTACGCGGCCTCCAACTTTGAGGTCACGCCGTCGGCCATCATCGGCTTCCTGACGATTTTGAGCTACTCGCTGTACGACACCGTGGTGGTGTTTGACAAAATTCGTGAGAATACCGCCGACATCACCAAGTCCACGCGGCGCACCTTCGCCCAGGAAGTGAACCTTGCCGTCAACCAGACCCTGGTGCGCTCCATCAACACCATGATGGTTGCCGTTCTGCCGGTTGGCTCGATTTTGTTCATCGGTGCCTTCCTGCTCGGCGCCGGCACCCTGCGGGACCTGTCGCTGGCTTTGTTCATCGGCATCATCGTCAGCACCTTCTCCACCATTTTCGTGGCCGCCCCCATGTACTCATGGCTGCGCGAGCGGGAACCGGAGCTGGCCAAGCAGGCCAAGAAGGTCCAGCAGCGCAAGGCGGCAGAAACGGTCGACGCCGTCTAGCAGCCGGGTGCCCAGCCCACATGGGTGTTGGGAAGGCCGGGGCCGGATGCCATGCATCCGGCCCCGGCTTTGTTTTGGTCAAATTTGCCGCCCGCGCACCTTAGACTTGATTAATGCCCCGGAGTGGGGGCGCATGGTGAGCAAGTGCGTGAGGGAGGCAATGCGTTGAACGATCAATCGCCCTCGCATGAGATTATGACTGAGAACAGCAGCACAACGGGTCCCGGCACTGGCGCCCCGGGCAGCCGCCCGGCCGAGCCAAGGCCCACTTTTCCGGGACGCCGTGAACGCACCAGATCCCGGCTTGCCCGGCTGACCGGATGGTCGCACGAAAACTACTCGCCCATCCTAGAGCCGTTGCTGCGCATTGTGCGGGCCAGGAACCCGAAGGAAGACTTCGACCTCATCCAGCGCGCGTTTGCCGTGGCGGAAAAATACCATGAGGGCCAAAAGCGCAAGAGCGGCGACCCGTACATCACCCACCCCGTCGCCGTTGCCACGATCCTTGCCGACATGGGGATGACGGGCAGCACCCTGGCCGCGGCACTCCTGCATGACACGGTGGAAGACACCCCGTACACGCTGGCCGAGCTGGAACGTGATTTTGGCTCCGAGATCATGATGCTTGTGGACGGCGTCACCAAGCTCGACAAGGTTGAGTTTGGTGCGGCAGCCCAGGCCGAGACCGTGCGGAAAATGGTCATCGCCATGGCCAAGGACATCCGGGTGCTGGTCATCAAGCTGGCCGACAGGCTGCACAATGCCCGCACCTGGCGTTTTGTCTCCGCATCCTCTTCCGGCAAGAAGGCCCGGGAGACACTCGACATATTTGCGCCGCTGGCCCACCGTCTCGGCATGAACGCCATGAAGTGGGAGCTTGAGGAACTGTCCTTCGCCGCACTGTATCCCAAGGTGTACGAAGAAATAGTGCGGATGGTCCAGGACCGTTCGCCCGAGCGCGAAAAGCAGCTGAGCATCATCCGGCGTGAGATTGTCGAAATGCTGCGGGTCTCCAAGCTCAAGGCCGATGTCACCGGCAGGCCAAAGCACTACTATTCCATTTATCAAAAAATGGTGGTGCGCAACAAGGACTTTGACGACATCAATGACCTCATCGGGGTTCGTGTGCTTGTCGACACCGTGGGTGACTGTTATGCCGCACTGGGGCAGATTCATGCCCTGTGGAGCCCGCTCGTTGGCCGGTTCAAGGACTACATTGCGCTGCCAAAGTTCAATATGTACCAGTCGCTGCACACCACCGTCGTTGGACCCGGCGGCAAGCTTGTCGAAATCCAGATCCGCACCCTTGAAATGCACCAGCGGGCCGAATACGGCGTGGCCGCCCACTGGAAGTACAAGTCAGGGAACAAGGCCCCCGTCAGTGTCCAGGAGGACATGAACTGGCTGCGGACCCTTGTTGACTGGCAGCAGGAAACCAGCGATCCCAACGAGTTCCTGGAGTCCCTGCGCTACGAGATGAACACCAAGGAAGTGTACGTCTACACTCCCAAGGGTCAGGTCATTGCCCTCCCCGAGGGGTCAACCCCGGTCGATTTTGCCTATTCCGTCCACACGGAGGTGGGGAACCGGACCATCGGAGCCCGTGTCAACGGCAAATTGGTGCCGCTGAACAGCGAACTGGCGCACGGCGACACGGTGGAGATCTTCACCAACAAGGCAGAAGGTGCCGGGCCCAGCCAGGACTGGCAAAAGTTTGTCAAGAGTGCCCGTGCCCGCAACAAGATCCGCCAGTGGTTCTCGAAGGAACGCCGCGACGAGTCCATTGAAAAGGGCAAGGACCTGCTGACGAAGGCGATGCGCAAGCAAAACCTGCCGCTGCAAAAAATGATGACCCATGACGCGCTGATGGCCGTCACCGAGCACTTCCACTACGTCGACATTGCCGGACTGTACGCCGCCGTCGGCGACGGTCACACCTCCGCCCAGTCAGTTGTTGAACGCCTGCGCGAGCTGATCGGGGCCAATGACGACATCGAGGATGCGCCCGCACGGCTGGAGACGCACGTGCCCAGCGCCCGCTCGCGCGTGTCCGATTCCGGCGTCATCGTCCACGGCGTGGAGGATGTGCTCGTGAAGCTGGCCAGGTGCTGCACGCCTGTGCCGCCGGATCCCATCGCCGGTTTCGTCACCAAGGGTTCGGGCATTTCCGTCCACCGCCAGGACTGCCCCAACCTGCTGAACCTGAAAAGGGAGCCCGACAAGCTGGTTGAGGTTGAATGGGCGCCCACCCAGTCCGGGGTGTTCCTCGTCGAAATTTCGGTGCAGGCCCTTGACCGCAAGAACCTGCTCTCGGATGTGACGCGGGTATTGTCTGAAAGCCATGTGAACATCCTGGCGGCCAGCGTGAACACCTCCAGCGACCGCGTGGCCATCTCCAAGTTCGCCTTTGAAATGGGCGACCCCAAGTACTTGGACCACGTGTTGAACGCCGTCCGTCGGGTCGACGGCGTCTTCGACGTCTACCGCTCAACCGGGTCGCACCGCCGCGCCTAGCCGGCCTGTCCCGCTGGGCCACCGCATTGCCGTAGCCTTGCCACGCGTGTGGATTTTCCAGCTGGTGATGGCGGTGAATCCCCAGCAGAAGCCCGGTGCCCCCGCAAGCCGGCAGGGGAATCAGGAAGCATTCATGGAGGGCGTGCGGATGATGGGACCTTAATGTGGGGGCGAATGCGGCAAGGGTCCGTCCATCATGCTTTGCAGCAATGCCTGGCCCCTGAGCTTGCCGGGAACATGCGCTGCGGCACGGAGGGCCTGGCGGATCCGTCCGAGCGGACAGTGCAGGGACGGCTGGCGGACCATCGCGGCCAGCACCGCCCGGGCCAGCGGTTCGGGTGCGCTCCTTGCCACATCCAAGGCTGTGCGCAGCGGGCTGGTGACGGGGACGCCGCCAATTCCCTGCACGTCGAAACGTTCAAAATACACTTGGCGCACGGTGCAGCCGCTGAACGGGGGAAGCGAGGCGCTGTTGCCGTCGTTGCCCAGCAGCAGGGCAATCACTTGGGGCAGGGGAGCGCAGCCGTACACCCACGCGGCCGACAGCTGGCCAAGTGCGGCGCGCTGCGTCAGTGCGGCGGGGATGTGGTGCTGCAGGGCGGCAGCGCGGAGGGCCGGGGTCTCGTCTATGCCGGCCGGACGGAACGCTTCGCCAATGACCTGGACCAGCACGCCGTCAAGTTTCATGGCATGCAGTTCGGCGAGGACGAACGCGGTGCCGGGGACAACAAGCGCAGCCGCGGCCGAGGGGGAGTCATTCATGAACCAAGACTGCACCTTGGCCGGGGCAACAAAAAGGCCTCCGGACCGGATTGTGGACAACCCGGGCCGGAGGCCCCGCAAAACAGCTGTTGGATTACGAGAAGTCTGCAGCTGCCTTCTGGATTTGCTCCAGCCACAGCTGACGGGCCGCGAGGGCTTCAGTTGCCTTGGCGACCTTGCGGGCGTCCCCGGCCTTCTGGGCCTTCTCGAGGTCTTCCTGCAGACCGGCGATGGTGGCCTCGAGCTGGGTCAGGGCACTGCTGGTGCGTGCCTTGGCTTCCGGGTCGCTGCGGCGCCAGTTGTCCTCGTCGGCGGCGCGGACGGCGTCCTCAACCTTGCGCAGGCCGGCTTCAACACGCTGCATGTCGTCGCGGGGAACCTTGCCGGCTTCCTCCCAGCGGTCACGGATGCCCTGTAGCGCTTTCTTGGCGGAGTTCAGGTCCTTGACGGGAAGCAGTGCCTGCGCCTCGGCAATCAAGGCCTCCTTGACAACCAGATTGGCGCCAAATTCCTCATCGAGGGCGTTGTTGGCGCTCTGGCGGGCGGCAAAGAACTTGTCCTGGGCACCACGGAAACGGGCCCACAGGGCGTCGTCATCCTTGCGGCTGGCCCGGGGAGAGCTCTTCCACTGGTCCATCAGACGGCGGTACTCCCCGGCAGCAAAGCCCCACTCGGTGGACGTGGAGAGCTCCTCGGCAGCCGCAATCAAGGCTTCCTTGGCCGTCTTCGCGGCAGCATTGTTGTTGTCCAGCTGCGAGAAGTACGCACGGCGGTGGCGGTCAAAGACCGTCCGGGCGCTGCGGAACCGCTTCCACAGTCCCTCCTCGGTGGCACGACCCAGGCGCATCCCGGATTTTTGGGCCTGCTTCCAGAACTCAAAGAGTTCATTCATGCGGGCGCTGCTGACCTTCCACTGAATGGCGGCGGGATCTTCAGCGGCAATGCCCTCGGCCTCTGCCACAATCGCTTCACGCGCAGCCAGTTCAACACTGCGGGCGGCGTCGTGGGAGGCGCGCTCCGCGCCGGCGAGGGCCTTGATGTTCTTCTCGAGCGTGTCGAGGCGGGCCAGGGCGGCGTTGACGTCGCCCACTGAGGTGCGTTCGGCCAGCTGCTCGCGCAGGTGCCCGACTGTCTTGTTCATGTCGGCTGTGGGGGCTTTGGCCTCAACACGTGCCTCAAGCAGGGCGACCTGGGCGAGGATGTCCTCAAATTTGCGGGCAAAGTAGGACAGGGCCTCATCCTTGCTGGCACCCGGGTACTGCCCCACAGGGAACTCTTCGCCATCCAGGAGCAGGAAAACGTGTCCGTCGTCCTCGGCCCGGCCGAACTTGGCGGCTTCGGCCAGGTTCACTGCCGGAGCAGCGGCAGTTGCTGGAGCCGGCGTGGGCGCGGCGGCTGCGGCAGGAGCCTTGGGCCGGGCGGCAAAAGCAGCCGGCGAAGGAGCAGGCGCCGGAGCGGGGGCCGCTGCTGGCGCTGGTGCCGCTGCAGGTGCGGGGGCCGGAACGGGGGGCTGCGCCGGGGCGGCAGGCTCCGGCGTCGAGCTTTCCTGTGCTGGTGTTGCCGGCACTGTAGTCGTGTCTTGCTCTGTCGTTGAAGCAGGCTCAGTGGCTGAGGCTGTCTCTGTTACAGGGGCAAGTGTTTCGTCGGATTCTTGACTGTGTGTCACCGCTAAAAATCTTTCGCTGGTTGGATACTGGCAGGTGGTGCGGACGGGTCTGGCCGGGCCCGTCGTGGTGCTTTTCCCTGGTGCCCAGGCAAATGCCTGTCCGGGGATGGCCGGGTGAAAATTATTTGAGCTGCAACGAGTCTATCGTCACCTTGGTCTTGGGTGCACCGTCCGTGCTGCCGCCTTCGATCCCGTCCTTGGCAATTGCCGTGACTGCGTCGAGGCCGCTGGTGACCTTGCCAACAATCGTGTAGCCGCCATCCTGCTGGCCAAGAACGGTGTCCTTGAAGGTGATGAAGAACTGGGTCCCGTTGGAGTAGGTGGTGTTGGCGCGGGCCACCGCAATGGTTCCGGCAGGGTATTTGCCGTCGGCCGGGGTGTTCTCCACCGGACCCCACTGGTAGTCGGGGTCACCGGCGCCGTCGCCCTTGAGCGAGCCGCACTGCAGGACCCCGAAGTCGGGCGCGTCGGCCAGCCGGTGGCAGTTCTTGCCGGCCATGAAACCGGAGTCGGCCAGGGACTTGAACACGGCGGCGGCCTGCGGGGCCTTGGTGCCATCCAGCTCAACGCCCAGCGGCTTGCCGTTCAGCGTCAGTGTGCCGGTGAACGTCTTGCCCGCGGCCGTGTCGGCGTTCGGGACGGTGGGGCTGTTGGTTCCGGCCGGGCTGCTGGTGGCGGGCGCACTCTCGGAAGGTGCGGCGCTGGGCTCCGCCGAAGCGTCCTGGCCGGCCTCGGGGGCCGCAGCCCCGTCGACGTCGTCCTTGGGCGTGAACACTGTCAGGGCCAGGACAACGGCAAGGACAAGGGCGGCGCCAATGGCGATGAAGGCGATCAAGTTGTCACGCTTGCGCCGCTGCAGCTGCTCCACATGCAGCGCCTGATTGGCCTCCATGCGTGCAACGCGTGACTTTGCTTCCCGGCTGGACTTATTGCTGTTGACCAACTGTGCCTCTCCTTCAAATCGGACGGTATGTTCACCCGGCACAGTTTCACTCGGGCGGGGTAAGTTAGGGGTGGTCCGCCAAACCTTATAAAATGGCGGACGGTGTCAGTTTACCCATGGATCCGCCGCACAGCGGCGAGCATGACAGGGCAAGCCGCACACGATCACGCATACCCGTCCCGCCGCATCCCGCTCGAACCCACGGATCCGGTGCATGTTAGGAGAGCAACACCCATGGCACGCAAAGCCTCCTTGTCAGGTTTCCCCGAATTGCTTCCCGAGGAGCGGCTGGTGGAACAGCACGTGCTCGACACGCTGCGGCGCACCTTTGAGCTCCACGGCTTCGGTTCCATCGAGACGCGGGCCGTGGAAACCGTGGGCCACCTGCTCCGCAAGGGTGAGATCGACAAAGAGGTTTACGGGCTCTCCCGCCTGCAGGACGACGACGGCAACACCGCCACCGCCGCCAAGTCCGACCCCAATGCGCTGGCCCTGCACTTTGACCTGACAGTGCCCTTTGCCCGTTACGTTGTGGAGAACGCCGGGCACCTGTCCTTCCCGTTCCGGCGCTACCAGATCCAGAAGGTGTGGCGTGGCGAGCGTCCCCAGGACGGCCGTTACCGCGAGTTCACCCAGGCTGACATCGATGTGGTGGCCGACGGCGTCCTGCCCTTCCGCTATGACGTGGAACTTGCGCTGGTGATCGCCGAGGCACTCTCCGCCCTGCCGATTCCAGCCTTCAAGCTGCGCATCAACAACCGCAAGCTGGCCGAGGGCTTCTACCGCGGCATCGGCCTGACCGACACGGCCGGGGTGCTGCGCAGCATCGACAAGCTCGAAAAGATCGGTGCCGGGAAGGTGGCGGAGCTGCTCAAGACCGAACTCGGCGCCACAGAGGAACAGGCCGCCAAGGCCCTGGCCCTGGCCTCCATCCGGACCGAGGACACCTCCTTCGTAGCCGCCGTGCGCGCCTTGGGCGTCAGCGACGAACTCATGGAGGAAGGCTTGAATGAACTAGAACAGGTCATCGCCGCAGCCGTGAAAAGCGCACCCGGCTCCGTTGTGGCCGATCTCTCCATTGCCCGCGGCCTCGACTACTACACAGGCACCGTGTACGAAACGGTGCTCGTGGGCCACGAAGCGCTGGGCTCCATCTGCTCCGGAGGCAGGTACGACGCACTTGCCTCGAAGGGCAACCGCAAGTTCCCCGGCGTCGGCCTCTCCATCGGCGTCACCCGGCTGGTGGCGCGCATCCTGAGCCAGGAATTCGCCAAGGCCTCCCGCAGCGTCCCCACCGCGGTGCTTGTCACCCTGACCGACGAGGACAGCTGGTCGGGCGCCCAGGACGTCGCGACTGCGCTGCGCGCCCGCGGCATTTCCACCGAGGTCGCCGCGAAGGCCGACAAGTTCGGCAAGCAGATCAAGTACGCCGACAACCGCGGCATCCCCTACGTCTGGTTCACGGACGAGACCGGTGCCCACCAGGTCAAGGACATCCGCTCCGGTGACCAGCTTGCCGCCGACCCGGCCGCCTGGCTGCCCCCGTCCGTTGACCTGAGCCCGCAAATCGTCAAGGCGTAAGGTGCGGCTCCGGGCGCCGGCCCGCCGCTTGCGCTGCGGTTCCCTCGCGGGCAGTAAGATTTCTCGCCCGTCCCTCGTTCCTCGGACCGTGCGCGGAAATCCATCCCCGCTCCGGGAACCGCAGCTCCAGCGGCACCACGGGCCAGCCGGGCCGGCCTCGACCAGCGGCGCAACGAATCACCGGTAAACTTCCAGACAGACTCATTTTTGCGGCCCGGACCGGGCTGTTCACCACGATTGAAAGGAATGCTGTGCTGCGCACACATGACCTGGGCTCCCTGCGGGCCGAACACATTGGCCAAACTGTCACGCTCTCGGGGTGGGTTGCCCGCCGCCGAGACCATGGCGGAGTCGCCTTCCTCGACCTGCGGGACGCGTCGGGCGTGTCGCAGATTGTGGTGCGCGAGGAAGAAGTCTTCCATGCGCTGCGCAACGAGTTTGTTTTGCAGATCACCGGCACGGTGTCCCGCCGCCCCGAGGGCAACGAAAACCCGACCCTCGCCACAGGTGAGATTGAAGTCATGGCCGATGACGTCGTCGTGCTTAATGAAGCGGCACCCCTGCCGTTCCAGGTGGACGAGCACGTGGAGGTTGGTGAGGAAGCGCGCCTGAAGCACCGCTACCTGGACCTGCGCCGCCCGGGCATGCAGCGCAACCTGCGCCTGCGCTCCGAGGCGAACCGTGTGGCCCGCAACCTGCTGCACGAGCAGGGTTACACCGAGATTGAGACCCCCACGTTGACGCGTTCGACGCCGGAAGGCGCCCGTGACTTTGTGGTGCCGGCACGCCTGGCCCCGGGTTCCTGGTACGCGCTGCCGCAGTCGCCGCAGCTGTTCAAGCAGCTCCTGCAGGTGGGTGGCTTCGAGAAGTACTACCAGATTGCCCGCTGCTACCGTGACGAAGATTTCCGTGCGGACCGCCAGCCGGAGTTCACGCAGCTGGACATCGAGGCCAGCTTCGTCGACCAGGACGACATCATCGCCCTGGGCGAGAAGGTTGTTTCCGAGCTGTGGAAGCTGATCGACGTTGAGATTCCGATGCCGATCCAGCGCATGACGTACCGCGACGCCATGGCCCGCTTCGGCTCCGACAAGCCGGATCTGCGCTTCGGCCTGGAGCTGACCGAAATGACGGAGTTCTTCAAGGACACCGGGTTCGGCGTTTTCAAGGCACCCTATGTTGGTGCTGTTGTCATGCCCGGCGGAGCCTCACAGCCCCGCCGCCAGCTTGACGCCTGGCAGGAATGGGCCAAGCAGCGCGGCGCCAAGGGCCTGGCCTACGTCTTGGTCAAGGACGAGGGCGAGCTGACCGGCCCGGTTGCCAAGAACCTGACGGACACCGAGCGTGCCGGCCTGGCCGACGCCGTTGGCGCCAAGCCCGGCGACTGCATCTTCTTTGCCGCCGGCGAGGTTTCCACTTCACGCTCCCTCCTGGGTGCTGCCCGTGTCGAGATCGGCCACCGCACCGGCCTGATCGACCCCAAGGACTGGGCCTTCGTCTGGATCGTGGACGCGCCCATGTTCGAACCCACCAGCGTTGCCGTTGGTTCCGGCGACGTGGCCCTGGGCCACAGCGCCTGGACGGCCGTGCACCACGCGTTCACCTCGCCCAAGCCCGAGTTCATGGACACCTTCGACACCGATCCGGGCGAGGCCCTGGCCTACGCCTACGACATTGTCTGCAACGGCAACGAAATCGGTGGCGGTTCCATCCGTATCCACCGCCGCGACGTGCAGGAGCGCGTGTTCGGTGTCATGGGCATCTCCGAGGCTGAAGCCGACGAGAAATTCGGCTTCCTGCTGGATGGTTTCAAGTTCGGCGCCCCGCCCCATGGCGGCATCGCCATCGGTTGGGACCGTGCCGTGTCCCTGCTGGCCGGTGTTGACTCCATCCGCGACGTCATTGCCTTCCCGAAGTCCGGCGGCGGCTACGACCCGATGACCGAGGCACCCGCCCCGATCACGGCGCAGCAGCGCAAGGAAGCCGGCGTGGACTTCAAGCCCGAAGCCAAGCCTGAGGCTGACAGCAAGTAACACCCGTGCGAAAGGCCGGTCTCCCAGCTGGGAGACCGGCCTTTTGCATGCCCGCCTTGCGTGCCAGCCCGCGTGCGGGTGGACGTTAGCATTGTTCAATGCTGAAACCGGAAACCGCACAGTCTTCCCTTGACGTCCTGGAATCCCTCATGGACGCTGCGTGGCCCGCCCTGGAAAGTTCGACGGCGGACGGCTGGAAGTTGCGCTCGGCGGGCGGGGTAACGCAGCGGGCCAACTCCATTTGGCCCGTTTCCGAAGGCAGCGGCTCGGCCGCTTCGTTGCGGGCGGCGGAAGACTGGTACGCCGCACGGCGGCAACCGGTGATCTTCCAGCTCACCCACAAGCCTGAAAACGCCGCCTTGGAATCCTTTCTGGACACGCGGGGCTACTCGCGGCAATCCGAAACCATCATCATGGCGGCCACCCCGGTGCCGACGGCCACCCCGGTCCCAGCGGTGGCTGTCAGCCAGGTTCCCGGATCTGCCGGCGTCCGCGTCGACGTGGCGGACGCTCCGTCGCAGGAATGGCTGGATTTGTGGTGGGCCGTTGATGGCAGGGGAGGGGCTGCGGAGAAACAGCTTGCCGGGCGAATCCTCGCCGGGGTGCCGTCACTGTACGCCGCCGCCCGCAATGACACCGGGGAGGTGGTGGGAACCGGCAGGCTCACCATCGTGGACGGCTGGGCCGGCGTATACGGCATGGCCACCCATCCCGACTTCCGGCGCCGGGGCGTGGCGGGTGCCGTGCTGTCGGAACTGCTGCGCCAGGCGTCGGCGGCCAATGCGGAACGTCTGTGGCTCATGACGACGGCTGCGAACACCGGGGCTCAGGCGCTGTATGCGGCCGCAGGATTCACTGAAGTGGGCCGCTACCACTACCGCCAGGCCCCGCTGCGCCGTTCATTGGGCGCCTGCTGACCGGCGGTCAGGCGTCGGTGATCTGGATCCGCACGGCGCAGAAATCCGCGGCCGCCTTCTCCAACACCACCATTTTGGGATCCGTCACGGGCAGCGGAACAAGCCTCGGCCGTCCCGCCACTGTGCGGAGCTGCGGCGAGGCCAGTACAGATTCAATGAGTTGCTTGTCCCCGCCTGTCGCCAGATATTCAAAGCCCTGACCGGCAAAAACTTTCACGGCTTCAGCAACGGCCCGCTCGGCCACTGCCGCGCCGTGATTTCCGCCCCGGGACCTCGCGGAGGCGGTGCCCACCTTGTGCGCCACCAGCTTTCCGGCCACGGCCACACCGACTGCGTACCCTCCACGGCGCACCAGCACCAGGCCGAGCCGACGCTCCTGCGCTGCCAGTGAAACCAACCGTTCCACGAGCCCGGCACCCCGGCCGGGCCTGCCGTCGTCGGGCCACGGCGGGGCGAGCAGTGCGGTGGCGCCGTCGCGCATGGCCAGCATCACGCCGTCGTCCGTGTCACCGGCGGACTCCAGGCCCTGGTGTGCGGCGGTGAAACGGTCCACCCAGCCGGTCAGGCGGTCGGCGGGGACATGGGCGGTGCGCTGGGCGTGGTTCACGCTGCCACACTACCGGGCGATAGCCTTAGGGGGTGAGTGACCTCTTTAGCGCCCTTCACGGGGACGACGACGCGGACGACGACGGCACCCTCGCCTTTGGTGGCGGGGCGGCCGATTCGGGTGCGCGCCCGCGCAGCCCCCTGGCGGTGCGCATGCGGCCCCGCAGCCTTGACGAGGTTGTGGGCCAGCAGCACCTGTTGGGCCCGGGCTCGCCGCTGCAGATGCTGGCGGCCGGCGGCAGCGCCGGGGGAGCCGCCGGGCCCGCCTCCGTCATGCTGTGGGGGCCGCCCGGGACAGGGAAAACCACACTCGCCCACGTCATTGCGCGCGGGCCGGGCCGGAAGTTCGTGGAGCTTTCGGCCATCACAGCCGGGGTCAAGGACGTCCGCCGGGTCATGGACCAGGCGCTGACCGACAGGGACCTGCACGGGCGCACCACGGTGTTGTTTCTGGATGAGATCCACCGCTTCAACAAGGCCCAGCAGGATGCGCTGCTGCCCGGGGTGGAAAACCGCTGGGTGGTGTTGATTGCCGCGACCACCGAGAATCCCTCGTTTTCAGTGGTTGCGCCGCTGCTCTCGCGTTCCATCCTGCTGACCCTGCAGCCGCTGACCAATGCGGACATCCACGGCCTGTTGGAACGGGCCGTCACGGACCAGCGCGGCCTGGACGGCCTGGTGTCGCTGACCGATGAAGCCATGGACCACCTGGTCCGGCTCGCGAGCGGCGATGCCCGACGCGCCCTGACAACCCTTGAGGCCGCCGCCGGCGTGGCGTTGTCCGAGCTGCCGGCTGAGGACGCACAGACCGATGAGCCGGTCAATATCGACCTGGCCGTGGCTGAGCGGGCCATTGATGCCGCCGCCGTGCGCTACGACAGGGCCGGGGACCAGCACTACGACATCATCAGCGCGTTCATTAAATCCGTGCGCGGCTCCGACGTTGACGCAGCCCTGCATTACCTCGCCCGGATGTTGGAGGCGGGGGAGGACCCGCGCTTCATCAGCCGCCGCATCATGATTTCAGCCTCCGAGGACATTGGCATGGCCGACCCCACCGCCTTGCAGGTGGCCGTGGCCGCCGCCCAGGCCGTGGCGCTCGTTGGCATGCCGGAGGCCAAGATCATCCTCGCCCAGGCCGTGGTGCATCTGGCCACGGCACCGAAATCCAACGCCTCGTGCAACGGCATTTTCGCCGCCATCGCCGACGTCCGGGCAGGCAAGGGCACCACTGTGCCGGCGCCGTTGCGTGATGCCCACTATGCAGGCTCCGCCGGCTTGGGCCATGGCAAGGGCTACATTTACGCCCACGACGCCCCCCACTCCATCGCCGTCCAGCAATATCCACCCGACGACCTGGTGGGCAAGAACTACTACACACCCACGGGCAACGGGCATGAACGCGAGCTGGGTCCGCGGCTCACCCGGCTGCGGGAGATCATCCGCGGCACCGGTTCGGCGAAATAACGCGTCCCCTCCGGCGGCTGCTTCAACGCAGAAGCCACGCAACTCACCACTCGCCGGGTTTCGGGAGCGGGAGCCAGTGCACGCCGTGCGGGTGGTAGAGTTGACCCCGCACTGGCAAGCTCTGGCTCCATGCACAACATCACGATCCTCACAGCGGGTATTTCCCGCGCCCTGGCGCGAATTGTTGTCCATGCCCAGGTGCTGCAGCGATGGGTTGCAATAGCCCCAACTCTCCACAATGGAGGCCAGCCAAACACTTATTGCACATATTGGAAGGACACAAGTGGCTAACAACACACGTGCCCGCCGGCAGGCCCGCCTTTCGCGGTCCCTCGGCATTGCCCTGACTCCGAAGGCCGCCAAGTACCTGGAGCGCCGCCCGTACGGCCCCGGTGAGCATGGCCGTGCCCGCAAGAAGCAGGACAGCGACTACGCAGTACGCCTCCGCGAAAAGCAGCGTCTGCGCGCCCAGTACGGCATCCGCGAAGCACAGATGACCCGTGCCTTCGAAGAAGCCAAGCACACCAAGGGCATGACCGGTGAAAACCTGGTTGAGATCCTTGAAAGCCGTTTGGATGCCCTGGTTCTGCGTGCAGGCTTCGCCCGCACCACCGCCCAGGCACGCCAGCTGGTTGTGCACCGCCACATCATGGTTGACGGCGCCCGCGTGGACCGCCCGTCGTTCCGCGTTGCCGAGGGTCAGCTGATCCACGTGCACCCGCGCAGCCAGACCATGGCTCCGTTGCAGCTTGCTGCAGCCGGCGCGCACCGCGACGTGCTCCCCGCCGTCCCGGCCTACTTGGATGTGAAGCTGGAGAGCCTGCAGGCCCGCCTGGTTCGCCGTCCGAAGCGTGTCGAGGTTCCCGTAACCTGTGAAGAGCAGCTGGTTGTTGAATTCTACTCACGCTAAATTCATTTAGCGCCAAGTAGGGCTCGAGTAACTCGCAGCTTGAAACACAAAACAGCCCGCGGCCCCGCCGCGGGCTGTTTTGTAGGCAAAACTGGTGGCATGGAAAGCTGCGTTGTCGCCCAAGCCGCCCATCTTTTGGACTAAGGTGTTTGGGAAACATGTTGCCACAGGCACCAGGCGGCAAGTACCAGAGCGCATGAACCCGAGAACAAGCACTGCGGCACAAGCAGCGAGTTGCGGACAACGGCCAACCGGCCAACGAGCAAGGAATTGAGGCGGCACGCACATGAGTGGTGGCGACATTGCAGGATTGATTGCGGCAGGCGTTTTTGCCGTCTTGGTGGCTTTGCTGGCCGTACCCATTTTCAAGCTTGGCAAGGTGTTCGATGAAATTCGGACCACCATCAAGCAGGTTGGCGACGGCACCACGCCGCTCATTGACGAGGTTACCGCCACGGTCGCCACAACCAACACGCAGCTGGGCAAGGTGGACGGGATCTCCAACAACGTCTCCGACGCCACCGCGAACATCTCAGCACTGTCGGCGCTCGTGGCAGCAACGATCGGCTCGCCGCTGATCAAGGTGGCGGCGTTTTCCTATGGTGTCCGCCAGGCCGTTGCCGGCCGCAGGAAGCCCGTGCGCGCCCGGCGCAGCCGCTAAAAGAAGCCACTGAAGGACAAAAACTGATGAAGAAAATCTTTTGGCTCGGCGTGGGCATCACCATCGGCGTTGTCGCCGCCCGCAAAATTGCCGCGGCACGGGGCGCAATCGGCCCCGAAGGCCTCAACCGCGCCGTGGGCCGCGTCAGCGATGCCGTCCACGACTTTGCCGACGCGTTGCGTGAGAACATGGATGAACGTGAAACTGATTTGCGGGTGGCACTGGGCGTTGACCAGGCACCCAAAACCGCGCGCCACTAGGCCGCCGGACGCCACCAAACAGTCTTAGGCGCCACTACGCAAGTCAAACGGCACCTTGCAACGCATGCAACGCAGTCACGGCTGGCACCGGGATGGCGAGCACCGCAGCAGGACTGAACCGGAGCCGGCGTGCGTTGCAACAAGCCAAGGCAATGGATTTGACACCCGTTCCGCCGCAACGCGGCAGGAGCGCCAGAATGCTAGACCTCTAGATCTATGAAGGAGCCACCAGGCTAATGAAAACGCACGACATTGCACGCCGCTGGGTAGATTTTTTCACCAGCAAGCAACACACCCCCGTGCCCTCAGCCTCCCTGGTGTCCTCCGACCCGTCACTGCTCTTCACCGTGGCCGGCATGGTCCCCTTCATCCCGTACCTGACCGCCCGCGAGGTGCCGCCGTTCAAGCGCGCCACCAGCGTGCAAAAGTGCATCCGCACCGGCGACATCGAAGAGGTCGGCAAGACCGTCCGGCACGGCACGTTCTTCCAGATGTGCGGCAACTTCTCCTTCGGCGACTACTTCAAGGAAGCCGCCATCCCCTACGCCTGGGAGCTGCTCACCAGTTCCATGGACGACGGCGGATATGGGCTCCCAGCCGATCGGCTGTGGGTAACGGTATACGAAGAAGACGACGAAGCCTTCGCGATCTGGCGAGACGTGGTGGGTGTCCCCGTTGAGCGCATCCAGCGCATCGGCAAGGAAGACAACTACTGGTCCACCGGCCAGCCCGGCCCTGCCGGCCCGTGCTCGGAAATCTTCTACGACCGCGGCGCCGAATATGGCATTGACGGCGGCCCCATCGCCGACGAGACCCGTTACATTGAAATCTGGAACCTGGTGTTCATGCAGTACCAGATCGACAATGTCACGTCCAAGGTCGACTTCGACGTCGTCGGCGAGCTGCCCAACAAGAACATTGACACGGGCCTGGGCCTGGAACGCCTGGCCATGATTCTCCAGGGTGTCGAGAACATGTACGAGACCGACCAGGTCCGCCCCGTCCTGGACAAGGCCGCCGAGCTGTCCGGCAAGCAGTACACCTCCACCGAGGACCCGGCCGATCCGCACCACATCGACGACGTGCGCCTGCGCGTTGTTGCCGACCACATCCGTTCCTCGCTGATGTTGATTTCCGACGGCGTCACGCCCACCAATGAGGGCCGCGGCTACGTGCTGCGCCGCCTGATCCGGCGTGCCGTCCGTTCCATGCGCCTGCTGGGCGTGGAAACGGCCGTGCTCCCCGAGCTGCTGCCGGTGTCCCGTGACGCCATGAAGGGCGCCTACCCCGAGGTGGAGACCGACTTCGCCAGGATCTCCCGCATCGCCTACGCCGAAGAAAAGTCCTTCCTGCGCACCATCGCCAGCGGCACCGCCCGCCTGGAAGAGGCCGTAAAGGAATCCAAGGCAGCCAACACCTCGCTCTCCGGCGAAGAGGCCTTTGCCCTGCACGACACCTACGGTTTTCCCATTGACCTGACACTGGAAATGGCCGGCGAGGCGGGCCTGGCCGTGGACGAGCCCGGCTTCCGCGCGCTCATGCTCGAACAGCGCCAACGCGCCCAGAAGGACTCCAAGGCCAAGAAGAGTGGCCACGCAGACCTGTCCGTGTTCCACGACCTCCTCGCCAAGGGCGAAACGGTCTTCACCGGCTACACCGAACTTGAGGGCGAGGGGCGCGTGCGCTCCATCCTGTCCAACGGTGCAGCCGTGGCGCATGCCTCAACGGGGGACGAGGTTTCCCTCGTCCTGGACGCCACACCGTTCTACGCCGAGGCCGGCGGCCAGGCCGCAGACACCGGATTGATCACCGGTGACGGCTTTGTCGTGGAAGTCCTCGACGTGCAGCGCCCCATCAAGGGCCTGAGCGTGCACCGCGCCATCGTGCGCGAAGGTGAACTGCCGGCGGACGCGCTCGTGCGTGCCGCCGTCGACCGGGAACGCCGCCACGCAGCGGAACAAGCACACACGGGCACTCACATTGTGCACGCAGCCCTGCACCAGATCCTCGGCCCGGAAGCCCTGCAGCGCGGCTCCTTCAACAAGGCCGGCTACCTGCGCTTTGACTTTGCCTGGGGCGAAGGGCTGAGCCCCGCAACGCGCTCGGAAATTGAAGAGGTGGCCAACGTCGCCATCCGCAACAATTACCGTGTCGACACGAAGGTCATGGATCTGGACGCCGCCAAGGCGCTCGGTGCCACGGCGCTGTTTGGCGAAAACTACGGCTCCGAGGTGCGCGTGGTGGAGATCGACGGCGCCTGGTCACGCGAGCTCTGCGGCGGCACCCACGTTGACGCCACCTCCCGGATCGGCTCCCTGACCCTGTTGGGCGAGCAGTCGGTCGGTTCCGGCAACCGCCGCGTTGAGGCCTTTGTCGGCATGGACGCCTTCCGCCACCTCGCCGCCGAGCGTGCCCTTGTTTCCTCACTCACGGACATGCTCAAGGTGCCCTCGAACCTTCTCCAGGAGCGTGTTGCCGCCACCCTGGCCAAGCTCAAGACGGCGGAAAAGGAACTGGACCGGCTGCGCAAGGAACAACTCGGCGCCGCCGCAGCCAACCTTGCAGGCACGGCCGTGGACGCCAACGGGGTGCGTGTCATTGCGCACAACGCCGGGGACGTCAGCAGCGCCGATGACCTGCGCGGGCTGGCACTTGACCTGCGCGACCGGCTCGGCTCGGCGCCGTCGACCATTGCCGTGGCCGGTGCCAGCAACGGCCGCCCCATCGTTTTGATCGTCACCAACGAGGCGGCCCGCGAAGCCGGCATCAAGGCAGGGAACCTGGTCAAGCTGGCCTCAGGCATTCTGGGCGGCGGCGGCGGCGGCAAGCCGGACATGGCACAGGGCGGCGGCTCCGACGTCAATGCCATTGATGCGGCACTGACGGCCGTCAGCGACGCCGTGAAGAATCGGCCGTAGGGATTCGATGACGGAGCTGAGCTTCCCGCAGGGGGTCAAACTGGGTGTTGACGTGGGCATGGTCCGCGTTGGTTTGGCCGCCTGCGACCCCGATGGCATCCTGGCAACCCCGGTCAAAACCCTGAGTCGGGACCTGAAACGGAACAGCGACGTCAAGGTCGTTGTCCGGGAGGCAGCCGCCCGCGGCGCCTGCCAGATCTTTGTGGGCCTGCCGCGCACCATGGCGGGTGCGGAAAAAGCCTCGGCGGAGATGGCGCGCAGCTACGCGGGCATCCTGGTTTCAGCGTTGCAGGCAGCCGGGCAGGACATTCCAGTCCACCTCATTGACGAACGCCTGACAACCGTCAGCGCCCACCAGGCGCTGCACCGGGCTGGCATGAGCAGCCGTGAACACCGTAAAGTAGTAGATCAAGTGGCCGCTGTTGAGATATTGCAGCATGCCATTGACATGCAAAGGGCGCGCAAAGGCACTGTTGGCCAAGCCGTGCGTGTACCGAGGCCGGGCGTTGTGGGGACTGCCGGATCATCTGACCATGAAGAGGTTTCCACCATTTCCACGCAAATCGGCGTGCCTGACGAAACGACGCCGGCACCATGAATGATTATTTCGGCGCCCCCGCCGACGCCCAAGGGGACGACTACGCCCGCCCGGGCCACGAGCCTGACTACCAGGGCCACGAGCCTGCGCCGGCGGAATGGCACGACCCTGCCCCGTCGGTTTGGCACGAGCCGGCCGACAGCCATGAGCACACGGAAGATTATGCGGTGCCGCTGCCGTCACGACGTGCAAGCCGGGTGTCCAAGCGTGTGCGCAAGCGCCGCCGCACCGTCATCTTTTTCACCATTTTGGTGCTTTTCGGCGTCGTGGTGTACTTCGCCGTCCAGGCCGTCAAACCCATGATTGGCGGCTTCGCGCCCGCCGACTATCCCGGACCGGGCACCAGTTCGGTGCAGGTCGTGGTGCCGGAAGGCGCCACCGCGCGGATGGTGGCCAGCGAACTCAAGGCCGAGGATGTGGTGGGCAGCGAGCAGGCCTTCCTCGATGCCCTGACAGCTGCCGGCGGCACCGGCTCACTGCAGCCGGGCACCTTTGGGATGAAGCTGCAGATGAAGGCCGCCGACGCCGTCACCATCCTCCTGGCCGTCAGCGACGACAAGGTGCACTACGCAGCCGTGGCACAGAACCTGCGCATTGGCGACACCCTCGCCGTCCTGGCCAAGAGCACCGGCATCCCCAAGGCAGACTTTGAGGCGCTGGCAAAGCAGCCGGAGCTGTTTGACCTGCCCAAGAAGGCGAAGAACCTCGAAGGCTACCTGGCCCCGGGGGAATACCGCTTCGCCATTGAGCTTGACGCCGAGGGCATTCTGACGGAAATGGTCGACGCCACCAAGAAGTCACTCACCGACACCGGAGTGACGGATCCCGACGATCAGTACCGGGTCCTGACCGTGGCCAGCATCATTGAGTTTGAGGGCAATGCGGCGAACTACGCCATGATCTCCGGCGCCATCGAGAACCGCATCAACAAGCCCAACGCCGAAACGGGCGGCCGGCTGGAATCCGATGCCACCGTTGCCTACGGCCTGGGCCTGAAGACGTACAACATCACGGCGGCCCAAAAAGCCGACAAGTCGAACCTGTACAACACCTTCGCCAACACCGGCCTGCCCGTGGGGCCCATCGGTTCTCCCGGGGTCAAGGCCATCGAGGCCGGCGCACACCCGGAGGACAATCCGTACTACTTCTGGGTGACTGTGAACCTGAAGACCGGCGAGACGTTGTACGCGGAGACCTTTGCCCAGCACCAGGTCAACGTGGCCAAGTACACCGCCTGGTGCGATGACAACCCGGGGAAGTGCGAGTAGGTGGACACTCCCCGTCAAGGGGCGGTTTTGGGGCACCCGATCGGGCACTCGCAATCGCCCGCGCTGCACAATGCCGCCTACCAGCTGCTCGGCGCCAACTTCAGCTACCGCGCGATCGACGTCGAGGTTGCCGGGCTTGCCGCGCTCCTGGCCCAGGTTCGTGCCGACGGCAACTGGTACGGCCTGTCCGTGACCATGCCGCTGAAAAATGCGGCCGTGGACCTTGTCGATGAGCTGACGCCGGTGGCCCGGGCCCTGGGTGCCGTCAATACCATCATTGCCACGAACGACGACGCCGGGACCACCTTCCTGCGCGGCGACAACACCGATGTGGCCGGCATTGTGAACGCGCTGCGCCACGCCGGGGCGGGGGAGCGCCCGCGCGCCGCCATCCTGGGTGGCGGCGGCACGGCCGTCTCAGCTCTTGCTGCGCTGGTGGAACTGGACGCCATAGAAATTGCCGTGTTTGTCCGGGACCCCGGGAAGGCGGCCGGGACGCTCGAGGTGGCGGCGGCGCTGGGTGCCCCCGCCTCACTTGCACCCTTTGACGCCGCGGCAGGTGCACTGGCAGGGTTCGACGTCGTCATTTCCACCCTGCCTCCGCGCGGCGCCGACGCACTGGCCGGGGAATTTGCGGCCACGGGCAACGCGGCGGCCGGTGTGTTGCTGGATGTGGCCTACGACCCATGGCCCAGTGCGCTGGCACAGGCGTGGGAGGGGCGCGGCGGCACCGTGGTGGCCGGAATTGAAATGCTTTTGTACCAAGGCGTGGAACAAGTCAAGCTGTTCGCTGCGGCCGGAGGATACGGCACGCTCGCAACAGACCAGCAAGGGGACGTCATCAATGTGATGTGCGACGCAATTGGCGTGCACAGGCGGAAACCCCACGAACAGAACATGGCAGGATAGAGAGTATGTTGCGTTGGTTGACCGCCGGAGAGTCACATGGCCCGGCCCTTGTGGGAATTATTGAAGGCGTGCCCGCCGGTGTGGAGCTCACGAGCGCCCACATCCGCGACGCCCTGGCCCGCCGCCGGCTCGGCTACGGCCGGGGCGCCCGGATGAAATTTGAGCAGGACGTGGTCACCATTTTGGGCGGCGTCCGGCACGGGCTGACGCAGGGCGGCCCCGTTGCCATCCAGATCGCCAACTCGGAATGGCCCAAGTGGGAGCAGATCATGTCTGCCGACCCCGTGGATGCCGCCGAACTGGACGGCCAGGCCCGCAATGCCCCGCTGACCCGCCCCCG
The DNA here is from genome assembly GCF_052376555.1 of Specibacter sp. AOP5-B1-6. NCBI lineage: Bacteria > Bacillati > Actinomycetota > Actinomycetes > Micrococcales > Micrococcaceae > Specibacter > Specibacter sp. AOP5-B1-6. The sequence goes on along the minus strand of NZ_JBQSVT010000031.1, from coordinate 21,477 downwards.
CCCCGGACACGCCGACTTCACCGGGATGCAGAAGTACGCCTTTGACGAGGCCCGCCCCGTGTTGGAACGCGCCAGCGCCCGCGAAACGGCGACCCGCGTGGCCCTCGGCGTGGTCGCCGCACAGATTCTTGCCGCCGTCGGCGTTGAGCTTGTCAGCCACACCGTCCAGATTGCCGGCGTCGCGTCCCCGGAAACTGCTGAACTGCCCGTATTTGCCGACGTTGCCGCGCTGGACGCCGATCCGCTGCGCTGCTTCGACACGGACACCTCCGCCGCCATGGTGGAGGAGGTCGACACCGCCCAGAAACAGGGCGAGACGCTGGGCGGCGTCGTCGAGGTTTTGGCGTACGGCCTGCCGCCGGGACTTGGCAGCTACGTGCACTGGGACCGCCGCCTCGACTCCCGCCTGGCCGGGGCCCTGATGGGCATCCAGGCCATCAAGGGTGTTGAAGTGGGCGACGGTTTCGCCACGGCAGCCCGCCGCGGCTCGGCCGCACATGATGAAATTGTCCGGGGTGAAGACGGCCGGATCATCCGCACGTCCAACCGTGCAGGCGGCATCGAGGGCGGCATGAGCATCGGTGACGTGCTGCGCGTGCGTGCAGCCATGAAGCCCATCGCCACCGTGCCCCGCGCGTTGAAGACCGTTGACGTGGCCACCGGCGAACCAGCCAAGGCACACCACCAGCGCTCGGATGTCTGTGCCGTGCCCGCGGCCGGCGTTGTTGCCGAGGCCATGACGGCACTGGTGCTCGCGGAGGCCCTGGTGGAGAAGTTCGGCGGGGACTCCATGACTGAAACCAAGCGCAACATGGACAGCTACCTGGCGGCAATTCCCGCCAATCTGGATACCCTGGGGCACTGATGGGATCGTGTCACTGATGGCCGCGGGCAAGGAACCGGTGGGAACGCCGGACTTCACGCCCCGCCGGCCAATCGTCATGGTCGGCCCCATGGCCGTGGGCAAATCGGTGATCGGCGCCGAACTGGCCCGCGTGCTGGGGATCGGCTTTGTCGACTCGGACCACAAGATCGTGGCCAAGCACGGCCCCGTGCCGAGAATCTTTGCGGCCAGGGGAGAGCACCACTTCAGGCAGCTCGAGGCCCGTGTCATTGCGGAGGTGTTGGACGCACCGAAGTCCAAACCCGTGGTCCTGTCCCTGGGCGGCGGCGCAGTCCTGGATTCCGGGACCCAGCAGCTGCTTGCCCGGGCAACAGTTGTTTTCCTGCGCGCCAACCTTGAAACCGTCCGGGAGCGCATCACCCGCAACACCGGGCGGCCCCTCCTGGCCGCCGACCCCGTGGGCACCTGGCAGCGCCTTGCCGCCGCACGCGGCCCCGTCTACGAACGCCTCGCGGACATCACCCTCGACGTAAGCAATTCAAATGTGCCGCAGCTTGTTGAGCGGCTGATCCACCTGCTGGCAGCAGAATCCAGGAAAGAGAATTTGTAAACCGTGAACACTGAGAACACCGACCATTCAGCAGCCACCCCCAACACCGTCATCAAGGTCACCGGCGCCCTTCCCCAGGACAATTACGACGTCGTCGTGGGCCGGGGACTCTTGACCCAGCTCCCAGCCCTGCTGGGCGAGCGCGTCAAGAAAGTTCTGGTCATCCATCCCCGGGCGCTGCGCCTGACCGGCGACACCGTGAGGGATGATCTGGAGGCGGCCGGCTACACAACGCTGACGGCCGAAATTCCCGACGCCGAAGAGGGCAAGCACATCCAGGTTGCCTCCTTCTGCTGGGAAGTCCTGGGCAAGAATGACTTCACCCGCTCGGACGCGGTTGTGGCCGTGGGTGGTGGCGCCGTGACCGACGTCGCCGGTTTTGTGGCAGCCACCTGGCTCCGCGGGGTCAAACTCGTCACGCTGCCGACCTCGCTGCTGGGCATGGTGGATGCTGCCGTGGGTGGCAAGAACGGCATTAACACGGCCGAAGGCAAGAACCTCGTCGGCACCTTTTACCCGCCGGCCGGCGTCTTGGTTGACCTGGACACCCTGGACACCCTGCCCCGCAACGAGCTCATCTCCGGCATGGCCGAGGTCGTCAAGTGCGGCTTCATCGCCGATCCGGTGATCCTGGATCTCGTGGAGGCAAACCCCGAGGCCGTGACAGATCCGCGTTCGGACGTGCTGCGCGAGCTCATTGAACGCTCCATCGCCGTCAAGGCCAAGGTCGTCTCCGAGGACCTGAAGGAAACCGGCCTGCGGGAAATCCTGAACTACGGACACACCCTCGGACACGCCATCGAGCTGACCGAACGGTACTCGTGGCGCCACGGTGCCGCCGTCGCTGTTGGCATGATGTTTGCCGCCGAACTCGCCCGCAGCGTTGGCCGTCTCAGCGACGAAGACGCCGACCGGCACCGGAGCATCCTGGAACTGCTGGGGCTGCCCCTGAGCTACCGTCGCGACCGCTGGCAGGCATTGCTCGACGCCATGCGCCGGGACAAGAAGACCCGTGGCGACCTGCTGCGCTTCGTGGTGCTCGACGGCATCGGGCGTCCCGGGATCCTGGATGTGCCAGACCAGTCCCTGCTCTTTGCCGCCTACCAGGAAATTGCGTCCTAGGATGGGCTTGAAGGATTGGCCCTCGGCAGGTTTCCCCGGCACGGCCGTGAACCCGGAGACCCTGCTCCCCGAAGTTGTGGATGAGGAAGCCTGCGCCGAAGCCCTGGCGAAGTCTTCGGATGCCGGCGACAAGATCTTTGTCCTGCTGGCCCGGGGGCTCACGGCAGAGGCGGCCGACGTCGCCGCGGACGCCCGGCTGGCCGACCCGGAATCAATCAGGCTGCAGGTCCTCGATGCGGAGGTGCTGCGGGCCAGCAAAAGCTACGACCGGGCCGAACGTGTCCTGCGTTCCATCCTGCCCGCCGTCGCCGGCACACTCAATGAACCCTGGGTGTTCCAGCAACTGGGGAAGGTGCACTTCAGCAACGGGCAGTTTGAGGCGGCAGCGAAGAACTTTGCGGCCTCACTTGACTTGCGGGTGGCCTCGGGATCGGACGCAACGGCCATCTACTCGGCAACAGTGTCCCTGAAGCGGGCCCTGGACCTGGCCGAACGCGAATGACGCGCCGCCGTGGCGGGGATCATGCGTCGCCGGGTGGTGGCGTGCGGTAGTATGGTCAATGGATTTTTGATAATACTTCATAGGCTAAGAGGCAATTGTGGCAACGACTAACGATATTAAGAACGGAACCGTCCTCAAGCTTGAGGGCCAATTGTGGAATGTCATTGAGTTCCAGCACGTCAAGCCGGGCAAGGGTGGCGCGTTTGTTCGAACCAAGATGCGCAACATCCTCTCCGGCAAGGTCGTCGACAAGACATTCAATGCCGGTCTGAAGATTGAAACCGCCACGGTTGACCGCTCGGACTTCCAGTACCTGTACCAGGACGGCGAAGACTTCGTGTTCATGGACAACGACAACTACGACCAGATCACCGTGTCGGCGAAGACCGTTGGCGACGCCACGAACTTCATGTTGGAAAACCTGAACGTGACGATTGCGCTGCATGAAGGCAACCCGTTGTACATTGAGCTGCCGCCGTCGGTGCAGCTGCGCATCACGTACACCGAGCCGGGCCTGCAGGGCGACCGCTCCTCCGCAGGCACGAAGCCCGCAACCGTAGAAACAGGTTACGAGATCCAGGTTCCGTTGTTCGTTGACAACAACACCTTGGTCAAGGTCGACACCCGCGACGGCAGTTACTTGGGACGTGTCAGCGAGTAGTGGCAAGCAACCAACCCAGCCCCTCCGGCAAACCAAATTCGGCGCGAAGCAAGGCCCGGCGCCGCGCCTTGGACATCTTGTTCGAGGCAGAGCAGCGTGAAGTCAGTGCCATGTCGGCCCTGACGGCGCGCCGCGAAAAAGCAGGCCAAATCATCAACCCCTACTCAGTGGACCTGGTCGAGGGCGTCACAGCCATGGCCGAGAGCATTGATGAATTCCTGCAGACCTACTCCCAGGGCTGGACGCTTGAGCGCATGCCCGCCGTCGACCGCATCATCCTGCGGATCGGCACCTGGGAACTGCTGTACAACGACGACGTGCCCGACGGCGTTGCCGTCAGCGAGGCCGTCGAGCTGGCGAAGGTTCTCTCCACGGATGAGTCTCCCCAGTTCGTGAACGGCCTGCTGGGCCGCCTGCAGCAGATCAAGCCAACACTGCTGGCGTAACAGCTTAAGCAGACAGCCCGCAACAGTTGCCGGAAAAGACGCGATTCGCGTTGCTTTTCCAGCCGCCGTTGCGGGCTGTTTTGCGTTCCGGGGCTGCCGGCGTCACTGTCCTGCCGAAATCACTGGCCGGGTGGCCGCCAGTTTTGCGTCTGGACTTGCTGGCCCTGTTGATGTGCTTGAACCTGTTGGCCCTGAAGTTGCTGGCCTTGAAGTTGTTGGGCGTGCAGGTGTTGGGCCTGGAGCTGCTGCGCCTGCCAAACGGCCGACGTGTGCCGCCCGAGAAGGTCGCTGCGCACGGCCGTGATCTTGTGCAGCAGCGACATCTCCAGCAGCTGCCCGTTGGCGAAACGGGTGGCCGCGGCGCCGCCCGGGCCGCCCTTCGCATCCACCAGCAGGCGTTGGCGGGTGAAGGCCAGCCGGGTGGCCTGGCGGATGAATTCCTTCATGACCGGGCCCGCGGCGAACGTCTTGGACCATGCCAGGGCGCGACGTCGGCCACCGCCCGTGGCGAGCATCGGTACTTCCTGCGGCGTGAACCAGCCGGACGGGACATAGTCGGAGAGGCGCATGCGCGTGAGCTTGGCCTCGGAACGGCGCAGCAGGATGATGCCGAGGATGAACAAGAGGAACAACGGCACCTGCAGCACCACGTAAACAATGAAGAAGCTTCCGCCCAGGAACGAGGAACTGTTCCAGAGCCCGTGCAGCAGCATCGCGGGAACCAGCCCCACAACCCAGGCCCCAAGGACCAACGAGGTGCCGCCATGGCGTGCTGCCCAGCCAACGCAAACGCCAAGTGTGGCGGTGAACATGACGTGTGCAAAGGGTGACATCAGCCCGCGCATGACAAAGATGCCGATCAGTCCGCCGGCGGAGCCGTGGGCTTCCTGCAGTGCCTGGCCAAAGTAAAGGATGTTTTCGGTGAAGGCGAACCCGGCAGCAATGATGCCGGCGTAAACCACCCCGTCAATGGGTCCGTCAAAGGTTTTCCGGCGCAGAAAGAACAACAGCAGCACACCCGCGCCCTTGCAGAGCTCTTCGACGAGCGGCGCCTGCACGATCGCACCGACCATGTCGGCGTCGGCGCCGGTGTTCGTGCTCATGAGCAGGGGCTGGACCCAGCTGCCCACCACCAGGGTGGTGATGACGGCCATGCCGGCACCCCAGCAAAAACCAAGGATCAATGCCGCAATGGGTTCCGGCTCCCACCTGTCAATCCACATGAGGGTCGCAACACAGATGGCGAGCGGGATCAAGGCCAGGGCACCGCAGATCAAGAAGACGTTGGCCCCGATCGAGACGGCAAAGAACGCCAATGTTACAACGGCCACGAGCGCAAAGACGCACAGCAAAATGATGTTTGTCACCTTCACCCCCGTCCCGCGGGACTTCCGGCGGGCCGGTGTGGGGGCCGGGTGGGACCAGTACTCGGGTGCGTAGTTCAGCGCCGTCCCCGGACCCTGAACGTGGGGGAGGGGCTGCTGGGCGTACTGGGGTTGCTGCTGCGGGGCGCCTTGCTGCTGCTGGACGCCCTGCTGCTGCGGGGCGCCTGCGGCGGGGGATTGCCAATGGCCTGGTTCACTCATGGTTCCAAGAGTAGGGCCACCGGGTGCCCCCTCCAAGATGGCGCGCGCAAGCACGGCCCGGGGCGGCTTCGCCGCGGCCCCCGACGGCCCATCAGGGAAGGAGCTGCGTTGCCCGCTGTGGTACTTTGAGATGTACGCAATCAACCTTTTAATTCCGTCCTGTGAGGCGGGGAAAGGGGACGCGAGAAAATGATCAACTCCTCCGCAGCATCCGGGGAACTTCAGCAAAACTCGACGCCGGCCAGTGTGTCCCGTGTGGTTCTTACCGCAGCGGACATCGAGCGGGCGCTGACTCGTATCGCCTATGAAATCCTGGAAGCCAACAAGGGTGCAGCGAATCTGCTGCTGCTTGGCATTCCGCGCCGCGGCTACCCGCTGGCGCAGCGCCTGGCCGCCAAACTGGCCGCCAGCGATCCAGCCTTGGATCCGGCCACCATCGTGGGCCAGCTTGACGTCACCATGTTTCGTGACGACCTTGCCCAGCACCCGACGCGGGCCCCGCAGCGCACCGAACTGCCCGCCTCCGGCATTGACGGCACAACAATAGTTCTTGTCGACGACGTGCTGTACTCGGGACGCACCATCCGGGCAGCCCTTGACGCCCTGGTCGACCTTGGCCGGCCCCGCGCCGTCAGGCTCGCCGTGCTCGTGGACCGCGGCCACCGGGAACTGCCCATCCGGGCCGACCACGTGGGCAAGAACCTTCCCACCTCCTCCAGCGAAAAAGTGCGCGTCAGGCTTTCGGAGATCGACGGCGGCAGTGCCGCCAACGACGAAGTGGTCATTGAGGCCGGCGCATGAGGCACCTGCTGGACACCGAAAGCCTCAGCCGCGACAACGCCATCCAGATCCTTGACACCGCACAGGAAATGTCCGCTGTTGGCGAGCGGGAGATCAAGAAGCTGCCCGCCCTGCGCGGACGCACCGTGGTGAACTTGTTTTTTGAGGACTCCACCCGCACCCGCATCTCCTTCGAGGCCGCCGCCAAGCGCCTGTCCGCCGACGTCATCAACTTCAGCGCCAAGGGCTCCTCGGTGTCCAAGGGCGAGTCACTCAAGGACACCGCCCAGACCCTTGAGGCCATGAGCGCCGACGCGGTCGTCATCCGGCACTGGGCCTCCGGCGCCCCGGCCCGCCTTGCCAACTCCGGCTGGATCGACGCGGCCGTCATCAACGCCGGCGACGGCACCCACGCCCACCCGACCCAGGCCCTGCTCGACGCGTTCACGATGCGCGCCCACTGGGCCAAGCTCAGCGGAAACGCCTCGGTGGGAGCCGACCTGAAGGGCATGCGCGTCTTGATTGCCGGGGACGTGCTGCACTCCCGCGTGGCCCGTTCCAATGTGTGGCTGCTCCACACGCTCGGCGCCCACGTCACCCTGGTGGCCCCGCCCACCCTGCTGCCGGTCGGCGTCGAACATTGGCCCTGTGCGGTCAGCTACGACCTGGACGCCACCCTCGAGGTAGGCGTTGACGCCGTCATGATGCTGCGGGTGCAGGCGGAACGCATGAACGCCTCCTTCTTCCCCTCCACCAGGGAATACGCCCGCCGCTGGGGGTTCGACGACGCCCGCCTGGCCAGGCTCGACGCGCTGAACCTCAAGGACACCATCATCATGCACCCGGGCCCGATGAACCGCGGCCTGGAAATCTCCTCCGCCGCGGCCGATTCCCCCCGCTCAACCGTGTTGGCCCAGGTCCGCAACGGCGTGTCGGTGCGCATGGCCGCACTGTACCTGCTGATGTCAGGGGACCTGCGTGAAACGCCTTCTTCCACACCTTCTGCCAGCAGCCAGCCTGCAGCACCACAGCCTTCTGTAAAGGACCGTTCATGACTTCCACGAGTTACTTGATTCGTTCAGCGTCCCTGTTGGGCAAAATCACCGCCGACATCCTTGTCAGCGGCGGCACCATCACGGCTGTCGGACCCAACCTCGGCGCCGACGTCGTCGGGGACGCCACCGTCATCGACGCCGCCGGCCTGGTCGCCCTGCCCGGCATGGTCGACCTGCACACCCACCTGCGCGAACCCGGCCGGGAGGACGCCGAGACCGTTGAGACCGGCACCCGGGCGGCAGCCCTGGGCGGCTTCACCGCCGTGCACGCCATGGCCAACAGCTCACCCGTGGCCGACACGGCGGGCGTTGTCGAGCAGGTCCACACCCTGGGCCGCGAATCCGGCTGGGTCGACGTCCGGCCCGTCGGCGCCGTCACCGTCGGTCTCGCCGGCACGCAGCTCGCCGAATTGGGCGCCATGGCAGATTCCCGCGCCAGGGTCCGCGTCTTCTCCGACGACGGCATTTGCGTCAGCGACCCGGTCATGATGCGACGCGCCCTTGAGTACGTCAAGGCGTTCGACGGCGTCATTGCCCAGCATGCGCAGGAACCCCGCCTCACAGAGGGCGCCCAGATGAACGAGGGCAAGGTCTCCGCCGACCTGGGCCTAGCCGGCTGGCCCGCCGTGGCGGAGGAGTCCATCATCGCCCGCGACGTCCTGCTGGCCCAGCATGTGGGTTCGCGCCTGCACGTGTGCCACGTTTCGACGGCCGGCTCGGTGGACGTCATCCGCTGGGCGAAGGAGCGCGGGATCCCCGTCACGGCCGAGGTCACCCCGCACCACCTGCTGCTGACCGAGGAGCTCGTGCGCAGCTACAACCCCGTGTACAAGGTCAACCCGCCCCTGCGCGCAGACGCCGACGTCCTGGCCCTGCGTGCCGCCCTGGCCGACGGCACCATCGACATCGTCGGCACCGACCACGCCCCGCACCCCAGTGAAGCCAAGGAATGCGAGTGGGCCTCCGCGGCCATGGGCATGACGGGGCTGGAAACGGCGCTGTCAGTGGTGCAGGAAACCATGATTGAGACCGGGCTGATGACGTGGGAGGACTTTGCCCGCGTCACCTCCACCGCCCCGGCACAAATTGGCCGGGTGGCAGATCAGGGCCGTCCCCTGGAAGTGGGGGAGCCGGCCAACATTGTGCTGGTTGACCCCGCCGCGCGCTGGAACGTGGACCCGTCCGCGATGGCCACCAAGGGCCGCAACTCACCGTTTGCGGGACTCGTGCTGCCGGGCAAGGTTGCCGCCACGTTCTTCCACGGGCACCCCACAGTGCTTGACGGCAAACTGAACACGCCTTACAGCCATGGGGTGAACTAGTGGACGAGCGCATCCTGCCCGGTGTCATCACACTTTTGCTGGTCCTTGTTGTCTTTGCCTTGATGGGGTGGGGCTGGCGCAACAAGCTCAAGCGCCAAGCTTCCGTGGCCGGGCTCCCGACCATTCCCGAAGACCTGGGCGCCGCCGTGATCAACGTGCCCGGCCAGTATGTCGTCACCACCTCCACGGGGGACTGGCTCGACCGGCTGGCAGTCCACGGCCTTGGCATCCGCACCCCCGGTGTTGTCAACGTCCACACCGCCGGGATCGTCGTTGAGCGCTCCGGCGCCCAGGACATTTACATCGCCGCCGATTCCCTCACCGGCGTCGGCACGCAGGCCGGGATGGCCGGGAAATTTGTGGAAAGGGACGGGCTGGTCGTCATCAGCTGGCTCCTGGAAAACACGGAAGTCGACACCGGCTTCCGCACCACCGAAGCAGGCGCCAAACAACCCCTGCTCGATGCCCTGCAGGCGTTGCTGCCCGCAGAAGCCCCCGGCATGGCAGAGAATGATGTAAAAGACGCAGCCCCAGCCACAAACACAGACGCAGAAACCCCGGGCACGCCCAAGACGGACACAGAAACCCCCGCCGCAGACAGCAACGGAAAGAACAATTGAGAATGAGTGATGCAACCATGCCTGCACAGGCACTTTTGGTCTTGGAAGACGGCCGCACTTTCCGCGGCAGCAGTTACGGCTCACAGGGCACGGCCCTGGGCGAGGCCGTCTTCACCACCGGCATGACCGGCTACCAGGAAACGCTGACGGACCCGTCCTACGCCCGCCAGCTGATCGTCCAGACCGCCCCGCACATCGGCAACACGGGTGTGAACAAGGCTGACAATGAGTCAACCAGGATTTGGGCCGCAGGCTACATTGTGCGCGACGCGGCCCGCCGGCCCTCCAACTGGCGCAGTGAGGGCACCCTCGACGACGAACTCACCGCCCAGGGCGTTGTCGGCATCCAGGGCGTCGACACCCGTGCCATCACCCGGCACCTGCGCGAACGCGGCGCCATGAAGGCCGGGATCTTCTCCGGCCCGGACGCCGCACGCCCCGAAGCCGAGCTTGTCGCCGACGTCCTCGCCCAGCCCGCCATGGCCGGCCTGCGCCTTGCGGAAGAGGTCAGCGTCAAGGAAGCATACGTCGTCGAACCTGCCGAGCACGGCTGGACCGGCGAGACACTGTTCACGATCGTGGCACTGGACCTTGGCATGAAGGCCATGACCCCGGCCCGGTTCGCCGAACGCGGCGTGCGCCTGCACGTCCTGCCGGCAACCGCCACCTTTGAGGACGCGCAGGCGTTGAATCCCGACGGCGTGTTCATCTCCAACGGCCCCGGCGACCCCGCCACGGCCGACCGCCAGGTGGGCTTTGTCCGCAGCTTCCTTGACGCGGGCGTGCCCTACTTCGGCATCTGTTTCGGCAACCAGATCCTGGGCCGCGCCCTGGGCTTTGGCACGTACAAGCTGCGCTACGGCCACCGCGGCATGAACCAGCCCGTCATGGACCGCAGCACCGGCAAGGTGGAAATCACCAGCCAAAACCACGGCTTCGCCGTCGACGCGCCGCTGGACGGCCCCACACGGGCCCCCGAGGACCGTTTCGGCCGGGTTGAGGTCAGCCACATCAGCCTCAACGACCAGGTGGTGGAGGGGCTGTCCTGCCTGGACATCCCGGCCTTCTCGGTGCAGTACCACCCGGAAGCCGCAGCCGGCCCGCACGACGCCGCCTACCTGTTCGACAGGTTCATCACGCTTATGACCGAATTCAAGACCGGCAACACCGCACAGAGCCAGGAAAACAAGTAATGCCAAAGAGGGAAGATCTTAAGTCAGTTTTGGTCATTGGCTCCGGCCCGATCGTGATTGGCCAGGCTGCCGAGTTTGACTACTCCGGCACCCAGGCCCTGCGCGTCTTGAAGGAAGAGGGCCTGCGGGTCATCCTCGTCAACTCCAACCCGGCCACCATCATGACCGACCCCGAGTTTGCCGACGCGACTTACGTTGAACCCATCACTCCCGAGGTGATTGAGAAGATCATCGCCAAGGAGCGCCCCGACGCCATCCTGCCCACCCTGGGTGGCCAGACGGCGTTGAACGCCGCCATCGCCCTGGACAAGGCCGGCGTGCTGACCAAGTACAACGTGGAGCTGATCGGCGCCAACATCGCTGCCATCGAGCTCGGCGAGGACCGCGAAAAGTTCAAGGGCGTCGTGGAGCGCTGCGGCGCCGAATCGGCCCGCAGCCACATCATCCACACCATGGACGAGGCGTTCACCGCAGCTGAGGACCTGGGCTACCCCATGGTCGTGCGCCCCTCCTTCACCATGGGCGGCCTGGGTTCCGGACTGGCTTACAGCCCAGCGGACTTGGAGCGCATTGTGGGCCAGGGCCTGCAGTACAGCCCCACCACCGAGGTTTTGCTTGAAGAGAGCATCCTGGGCTGGAAGGAATACGAGCTGGAGATGATGCGCGACAAGAACGACAATGTCGTGGTTGTCTGCTCCATCGAGAACTTTGACCCGGTGGGCGTCCACACCGGTGACTCCATCACCGTGGCTCCCGCCATGACCCTGACGGACCGCGAGTACCAGAACCTGCGTGACATCTCCATCGCCGTCATCCGCGAGGTTGGCGTTGACACCGGCGGCTGCAACATCCAGTTCGCCATCGAGCCCGACACGGGCCGCGTCGTCGTCATCGAGATGAACCCGCGCGTGTCCCGCTCCTCGGCACTGGCGTCCAAGGCCACCGGCTTCGCGATCGCCAAGATCGCCACGAAGCTCTCCCTGGGCTACACGCTGGATGAGATCCCCAACGACATCACCCAGAAGACGCCGGCCTCCTTCGAGCCGGCCCTTGACTACGTTGTTGTCAAGGTGCCCCGCTTCGCCTTTGAGAAGTTCCCGGCAGCGGACCCCACGCTGACGACCACCATGAAGAGCGTCGGAGAGGCCATGGCCATCGGCCGCAACTTCACCGAGGCACTGCAGAAGGCGCTGCGCTCACTGGAGCAAAAGGGTGCAAGCCTTGACTTCAAGAGCGTCAACGAACTCGACGTTCCCGAGCTCATCGAGGCCGCCAAGCGGCCCACCACCGAGCGCCTGGGCCAGGTTCAGCGTGCGCTGCTGGGCGGGGCCACCATTGAGCAGCTGTACGAGGCAACGGGCATCGACCCCTGGTACCTTGACCAGCTGGTGCTGCTCAACGAGGTGTCCGCAACCATCCGCCAGGCCACCGCCCTGTCGCCGGAAATGCTGCGACTGGCCAAGCGCCACGGCTTCTCCGACGCCCAGATCGGCGCCCTGACCAACAACTCCGAGGCGGTGGTGCGCGGCGTCCGCCAGGCGCTGAACATCCGCCCCGTGTACAAGACGGTTGACACGTGTGCCGCCGAGTTCAACGCGTACACCCCGTACCACTACTCCTCCTACGACGAGGAGGATGAGATTGCGCTGCACGAGAAGCCCTCTGTCATCATTCTTGGCTCCGGCCCCAACCGCATCGGCCAGGGCATTGAATTCGACTACTCCTGCGTGCACGCCTCCATGGCGCTGCGCAAGGCCGGCTACGAGACCGTCATGGTCAACTGCAACCCGGAAACCGTCTCCACCGACTACGACGTCTCCACCCGCCTGTACTTCGAGCCGCTGACCCTTGAGGACGTCCTCGAGATCATCGCAGCGGAAGAGCGCACCGGCGGCGTGCTTGGCGTGTTTGTGCAGCTTGGCGGCCAGACCCCGCTGAAGCTGGCGCAGGAACTGGCCGACGCCGGTGTGCCCATCCTTGGCACGTCCCCGGAAGCCATCGACCTGGCCGAGCACCGCGGCATGTTCTCCCGTGTCCTGGACGAGGCCGGCCTGATTGCGCCGAAGAACGGCACCGCCGTGTCGTTCAACGACGCCAAGTCGATCGCCGACGAAATCGGCTACCCAGTCCTGGTACGCCCGTCCTATGTTTTGGGCGGCCGCGGCATGGAGATCGTGTACGACGAGGCCAACCTGTCCCGCTACATCAAGAACGCCACCGAAATCACCGAGGCACACCCGGTCTTGATCGACAGGTTCCTGGAAGACGCCATTGAAATTGACGTCGATGCACTCTTTGACGGCAAGGACATGTACCTTGGCGGCATCATGGAGCACATTGAGGAGGCCGGCATCCACTCGGGCGACTCCGCCTGTGTGCTGCCTCCCATCACCCTGGGCAAGGACGTGCAGGAACGTGTTCGCACGGCCACCCGCGCCATTGCCGAGGGCGTTGGCGTGCGCGGGCTGATCAACATCCAGTTCGCCCTGGCCGCTGACATCCTGTACGTGCTCGAAGCCAACCCGCGGGCCTCCCGCACCGTGCCGTTTGTCTCCAAGGCGACGGGCGTGCAGATGGCGAAGGCCGCAGCCCTGATCGGTGTTGGCGTGTCCATCGCCCACCTGCGCAGCGTCCACCACATCCTGCCCGAGGTTGGCGACGGCGGAAACCTGCCCGACAACGCCCCGGTTGCCGTGAAGGAGGCAGTCCTGCCCTTCAACCGCTTCCGCACAGTTGAAGGCCACGTCGTCGACTCCCTGCTCGGCCCGGAAATGCGCTCCACCGGCGAGGTCATGGGCATCGACAAGCACTTCGACACCGCCTTCGCCAAGAGCCAGGCAGCCGCCAACGGCGCCCTGCCCGTCTCCGGCACCGTGTTTGTCTCGGTCGCCAACCGCGACAAGCGCTCCATCATCATGGCCGTCAAGCGCCTGGTCGACCTCGGCTACGAGATTGTCTCCACCGGCGGCACGGCGGATGTGCTGCGCCGCAACGGCATCGCCTCCACGACGGTGCGCAAGATCAGCCAGGAAAGCACGGATTCAGGGGAGCAGAGCATCGTTGACTTGATCAACGACGGCAAGATCGACATGATCTTCAACACTCCCACGGGTGGCCAGGCCCGCGGCGACGGCTACGAGATCCGCGCGGCGGCCGTCTCCAACGGCCGGCCCTGCATCACCACGGTGGCCGAGTTCAACGTGGCCGTCCAGGCCATGGAGGCCCTGCGTTCCTATGAGTGGGATGTCACGAGCCTGCAGGAACACGCCGTCGTCCTGGCCGCTGGACTGGCAGCCCAGAATGCCTAGCAGCGGGAAGCACGACGGCGGGCCCGCCACCTTGGGGGAGCTGGCACCTTTTGGTGCGCGGCTCGCCGCCGCCATGACGGCCCGCGGGCCCCTGTGTGTGGGTGTCGACCCGCACCCGGGGCTGCTTGCGGACTGGGGCCTGGCCGACAACGTCCAGGGGCTGCGCAGCTTCTCACAGACGGTGCTGGAAGCCGTGGCACCGCTGGCCGCCGCCCTCAAGCCGCAGGTGGCGCTGTATGAGCGCCACGGCTCGGCAGGGCTTGCGGTCCTGGAGGAGCTCCTGGCCGCAGCAGTCGAGGCCGGGGTGCTCACCATTGCCGACGCCAAGCGCGGGGACATCGGCTCCACCATGGCAGGCTACGCCGACGCGTGGCTGCGTGACGGCTCCGCCCTGGCCGCCGATTCAGTGACGCTGAGCCCGTACCTGGGCTTTGAGTCGCTGCGTCCGGCTCTGGACATGGCGGCAGCCAACGGCCGCGGCGTGTTTGTGCTGGCACTGACGTCGAACCCGGAGGGCGCCTCGGTGCAGCACGTCGGAGGCGCCCAGTCAGTGGCCAAACGGATCGTGCAGGCGGCCGCACAGGAGAACCAGCGTTATGCGGGGGAAGTGCTGGGCTCGGCGGGGCTTGTCGTCGGAGCGACCGTCGGCACTGCGTTGACCGAACTTGGCATTGACCTTGCGGCCGTCCATGGGCCGCTGCTGGCTCCCGGACTGGGTGCCCAGGGCGCCACGGGGGCGGACATGCGCGCCACTTTTGGTGCCGCCTATCCGGCCGTGCTGGCCACCTCCAGCCGAGGCATCCTGGCCGCGGGCCCGGACGTTGCGGCGTTGCGGGCGGCCACGGTGGAGACGCTGCAGGGTTTGTAGCAGCTTTCCGGCCGGTTGGACAGATTGATTTGCCTCCCCGGTGGGGATAGGTTCGATGGATTACTGCGTTCGGACCCCGCGCCGGGGAGAGCCATCATCAGGGGAGCTTTTTCGTGAATTTGCCGCAATTGTCCCACCAGGAACGCGCAGAGGCACGCATCAAGGCCCTGGCTGCCCGGGCCGTCAGGTCCCAGGCCAAGCAGGATTTAAAATCAGGGCAGAAAACTGTGGCGGCCGTCCTTGCGTCGGCAGCTTGCGAACCTGCCCTGGACAGACTTAAAGTGTGTGAATTACTCGAAGCCCTCCCGGGCATTGGAAAGGTACGTGCAACTGTGATCATGAGCGAGCTGGGGATTGCCCCAACCCGCAGGGTGCGTGGTCTGGGCGTGCACCAGCGCCGGGCCCTCGTGGAGTACCTGGGGGAGAAGCCATGAACGAAGTTCATGTGCCGGGTGAAAACACCACCCGCACCAAGGCCCGCAGCGGCGTGACGGTCCTGGCCGGACCAACTGCCGTGGGCAAGGGCACCGTCTCGACGTTCATTCGGGACAACTACCCGGATGTGTGGCTGTCGGTGTCGGCCACGACCCGCAAGGCCCGGCCGGCTGAAGAGGAAGGCATCCACTACTTCTTCAAGACGGCACAGGAATTTGACCAGCTGGCCGCCAATGGCGACCTGCTCGAGTGGGCGGTGGTGCACGGCGTCAACCGCTACGGCACGCTGCGCAGCACCGTTGAGGCGGCTGTTGCGGCTGGCAAGTCCGTTTTGCTTGAGATTGATTTACAGGGCGCCCGGCAGGTGAAGGAAGCCATGCCGGAAGCCGATTTTGTGTTCCTGTCCCCGCCAAACTGGGACGAATTGGTCCGCCGTTTGGTGGGACGCGGCACAGAAAGTGCCGAAGAACAGTACCGCCGCCTGGAAACGGCTAAACTGGAACTTGCTGCCGCGCCGGAATTTGATTACATCATCGTCAATGACGATGTCAGCCGTGCTGCAGCCGCGCTTGTTGAACTGATGGGGCTCACCCCCCACCACCTTGTTTGAGCGGACAGTTTGGTTTCACAACTGTTCGATCTGCAGGACACCCTTTCGATTTTTTTGGAGAAGTAATTGACTACACAACCCGAAGGCATCATCAATCCCCCGATCGATTCACTGCTTGAAGCAGCCGACTCGAAGTACGGACTGGTCATCTTTGGTGCCAAGCGCGCACGCCAGATCAACGCCTACTACGCACAGCTCCACGAGGGCCTGTTCGAGTACGTTGGCCCCCTGGTTGACACCAAGCTGAACGAGAAGTCACTCTCGATTGCGTTCCGTGAAATCGACGAGGGCCTGCTGGTTTCCACGCCGATTGAAACCGTTTAATCGGTTTAGCACACACGGTGTCTGAGCTAAACATTGTTCTGGGGGTGGGCGGCGGCATCGCGGCCTACAAGTCGGCCCTGCTGCTGCGCCTCTTCACCGAGGCGGGCCACCGCGTCACTGTCATCCCCACTGACGCGTCCACGAAGTTTGTGGGCGTGGCCACGTGGGAGGCATTGAGCGGGAGGCCGGCCACGAACGATGTTTTTGACTCCGTGGACCAGGTCAACCACGTCCGGATCGGCCATGAGGCTGATCTGATTGTTGTGGCCCCGGCAACCGCCGACCTTTTGGCGAAGGCTGCCGGCGGCCACGCCAATGACCTGTTGACCGCCACCTTGTTGATGGCGCGCGGACCGGTGCTTTTTGCGCCGGCCATGCACACCGAGATGTGGCGGCACGCCTCGACCACCGCCAACGTTGCCACGCTGCGGTCCCGCGGCGTGCACGTTCTGGATCCGGCTGTGGGCAGGCTGACCGGCCCCGACACAGGTCCCGGCCGCCTGCCCGAGCCGGAGGCCATCTTCGCTGCGGCCATGGCCCTGGTCGCCGGCACAGTCTCGGCTGATCCCCTGAATGCTGATGCCCTGAATACTGATGACGTGAAGCACGACGGCGGGACCCCTTCCGCCGCTGTCAACGCACTGTCCGCCGAGCCCGGCTCGGGCAACGGGCCAGGCACCGCCGGCAATGCCACGGGCTTCGCAACCACATACTCCGCCAGTGCAGACTCCGCAGCTTCGGACGCAGCCGCTCTCGATCCCGCCGCCACGGGCCCAGAAGCCGGCTCACCGGCCGGTGTCGAGGGGCCGTTGACCGGATTGCAGGTGCTGATCACTGCGGGCGGCACCCGCGAACCGCTTGACCCCGTGCGATACCTTGGCAACAAATCGTCCGGCAAGCAGGGTGTGGCACTGGCTGAGGCGGCCCTGGCTGCAGGCGCGACTGTCACCTTGATCCACGCCCCGATGGATGTGCGGGCCCCGGCCGGAGTGAAGATTCAGCGGATTGAAACGGCGCTGGAGCTGCGCGCGGCAACACTGGCAGCTGCGGCAACGGCGGATGTGGTCATCATGGCTGCAGCCGTGGCCGACTTCCGCCCCGCCAACATTTCCACCGGCAAGATCAAGAAACGCGACAATGCCGATGACCCTGTCATCACGCTTGTGCGCAACCCGGACATTCTTGTCGAGGTGGTGGCGCACAGGGCCGCCCAAAATCAACAGCAGCTCATTGTTGGCTTCGCTGCCGAGACGGGCGACGACCAGGGCGATGCGCAAAGCTACGCGCAGGAAAAACTGGTCCGCAAGGGTTGCGACCTGTTGGTAGTCAACGAAGTCGGACCGGGGGACTCCGGTTCCGAGCGCGTCTTTGGCCAGGACAGCAACCAGGTGGAGATACTCGCCCTGGACGGTGCCAGCCCCGTGCAGGCCGGGGGCAGCAAGCGCGAGGTGGCAAACGCCGTCGTACATCTCATTGGGCAGCGCCTCGGCACAGGGTAACCCCCAAGCCGCCCCGCCGCAGCCTGTATGACCACCCATGTCCGGCGCCACTGGTGCGCAGGTCAAACCCAAGTAAAGTAGAACAGTGACTTCAGCAAACCCCCTGCGCCTATTTACCTCCGAATCCGTAACGGCAGGCCACCCCGACAAGATCTGCGACCAGATCAGCGACGCCATCCTTGACGCGCTGCTGGCCGAAGACCCGGAATCCCGCGTCGCCGTGGAGACCATGGCCACCACCGGCCTGGTCCACGTCGCCGGCGAGGTGACGACCAACGCCTACGTCGAGATCCCGCAAATCGTGCGCAACACCATCCTTGACATCGGCTACGACTCGTCCGCCAACGGCTTCGACGGCGCGCGCTGCGGCGTGTCGGTCTCGATCGGGCAGCAGTCGCAGGACATCTCCGACGGCGTCTTCAACGCTCTCGAGGTCCGCGAGGGCACCGCCGTCGACAAGTACGACGCCCAGGGTGCAGGTGACCAGGGCTTGATGTTTGGCTACGCCAGCAACGAGACCGCGTCCTACATGCCCACCCCCATCTACCTGGCGCACCGGCTCTCCGAGCGGCTCTCGCACGTGCGCAAGTCAGGCGAGTTGGCCTACCTGCGCCCTGACGGCAAGACACAGGTGACCATCGGATACGACGGCGAAAAGCCCGTTTCGGTGGACACCGTGGTCATCTCCAGCCAGCACGCTGAGGGCACCTCACTTGACCGGCTGCGGGGCGACCTGCAGGAGTTTGTCATTGCTCCCGTCATGGAGGCCTCGGGCCTGGACGTGTCCAAGGTCCAGACCTACCTGAACCCCGCCGGACCGTTCGTTGTTGGCGGCCCCGTGGGCGATGCCGGCCTGACTGGTCGCAAGATCATTGTCGACACCTATGGCGGCATGGCCCGCCACGGCGGCGGCGCCTTCTCCGGCAAGGACCCGTCAAAGGTTGACCGTTCGGCTGCCTACGCCATGCGTTGGGTTGCTAAAAACGTGGTTGCTGCCGGCCTTGCCGCGCGTGCCGAGATCCAGGTTGGCTACGCCATTGGTGTGGCGCGCCCCGTGGGTGTTTATGTTGAGACGTTCGGCACCGAAACCGTCGATCCGCGCCGCATTGAGGATGCCATCGCGGCCGTCTTCGACCTGCGTCCGCTGGCCATCATCGACAGCCTTGACCTGAAGCGGCCCATCTACGCCAAGACGGCCGCGCACGGCCACTTTGGCCGCGACGATCCTGACTTCACCTGGGAAAACGTCGACCGGGTGGCTGCCTTGAAGGCGTACTTCAACGCCTGAACCTGCTAGCTGTTTCGCTGGTCAACCCGCTGGTAATCTCACCGGTCAACCCGCTGGATATCCACAGCCAAGCACAGCCCGCCGACTCTATTGTCAGTGGGCTGTGCTTAGCTGGTTTCAAGACCTTTAATGCGGGTCCGCAGTATCAATCCTGCCGTACTGAACTTGTCGTACTGAACTGAGGAGGACGCCTTGGATGAAGCAGCAAACCGTGGCGATCCCATCCGCGGCGTCCCCAGCACCAATCTCAACCATGACGACATGAACACTGACGACCTGAACAGTGACGACCTCACCCACGGAGTGCAGTTAAGCCTCCTGAGCGGCTTTGTCGCCAAGGAGCGTGTGGCAGACCCGCACAGCGGAGTGGTGCTGGCGCCGGACCTGCCCGTTGCCCAGGTGGTCATCGACTCGCCCCTGCCGCACCTGGACAGGATCTTCGACTACTCAGTGCCCCTGGAACTCGACACCGTTGCCCAACCGGGCGTGCGGGTGCGGGTAAAATTCTCCGGCCAGGACCTCAATGGCTATTTGGTGGCGCGCACGGCGGTGTCCGAAAGCGAGCGTCTGGTGCCGCTGAACAGGGTTTATTCAGCTGTTCCCGTGCTGGCACCGCAGGTTCTGGAACTCGCCCATAAAGTGGCTGCACGGTACTGCGGGACCGTGTCGGACGTTTTGCGTGTCGCCGTCCCGCCCAGGGTTGCCAGCCTCGAGAAGGTGTACCTGAAGAAAGCGGCGGGCGTGGACCCCGCTGAATCCGTTGGCATTCCGGCGGCTGCCAAGCCGGGTCATTCACTGTTTGCGGATTTTCCCCATGCAGAGGACTTCCTCACGCAGTTGGCCATGGGCGGCAGCCCCAAGGCCGTGCTCGGGGCGTTGCATGGCTGGGGTGCTCAGTCGTGGCACCACCAGTTGGCCCAAGTTGCGGCATACTGCCAGTCGTCAGGGCGTGGAACCATTGTGGTCGTGCCCGATCTGCGCGACCTTGAATTGCTGGAGCAGGCATTTGCCGCCGTGCTCCCTGAAGACAGCTTCGTCAAGCTCACGGCCGACGACGGCCCCAGCCTGCGCTATGCCAACTTCCTCCGCGTCCTGTCCGGCGACGTGCGGATAGTCATTGGAACCCGGTCAGCAGCCTATGCCCCCGTGTCGGATCTGGGCCTGGTGTGCTGCTGGGACGACGGCGACGAGCTCCATGTTGAACGGCGGGCTCCTTATCAGCACAGCCGCGACGTGTTGCTGCTGAGGTCCGAGGTCGAGGGGACGGCCGTGTTGATGGCCGGGCACAGCCGCAGCAGCGAGTCTCAGCGCCTGGTGGCCACAGGTTGGGCCCAGGAGCTTGTCGCGGGCCGCCCCGAGGTGCGCAAGGCCACTGCAAGGGTTATTAGCACCTCCGATTCGTACGAGCAGGAACGCGACCCTGCCGCCGCCATTGCCCGTCTGCCCCACAGGGCGTGGGAAACGGCCAAGGCAGCCTTGAAGTTTGGGCCTGTGCTGGTGCAGGTTGCCAGGACGGGTTATGCCCCCGCGCTTGCCTGTCAGCGCTGCCGTGAGGTCGCCAGGTGCAAGCACTGCACGGGTCCGCTGATGCAAACACGGGCCACGGGATCGTTGTCGAGCATGGTGACCTGCAAGTGGTGCGGGCAGGCCGAGACTGCCTTCAGCTGCAGTACATGCGGGAACCACCAACTCCGTGCAATTTCCGTTGGTGCACTGCGCACGGCTGAGGAGTTGGGGCGCGCCTTTCCGTCGGTGCCTGTGATCTCCTCTTCCGGGGAACATATCAAGACGACTGTGCCGGACAGGCCTGCCATCGTGGTGGCAACCATTGGAGCCGAACCTGTTGCCCATCACGGCTACTCTGCTGCCTTGCTCCTTGACGGGGACTCCATGCTCCGCCGTGAGTCGCTGCGGGCGGGCGAGGAAACGTTGCGGCGCTGGATGAACGCTGCAGCGCTCGTACGGTCCGCGAAGGATGGTGGGATCGTTGTCGTGACGGCGGAGGAATCGGTTGAGGTCTCCGCGCTCGTGCGCTGGGATCCTGCAGGCCATGCCGAGCGCGAGTTTGCCCTGCGTCATGAACTTGGGCTGCCGCCGGCCATGCGCCTTGCCTCTCTTACGGGACGTGAAGTTGACGTTGAGGCTTTCCAGAGTGCCTTGAAGCTTCCCGAGTCCGTGCGCAGCATTGGTCCGGCGCCCGTCGTTTTCGGCCGGTCCGGCGCGGCAGCCGCTCCGGGCAGTCCCGGCGAGGAAGCCCCTGATTACAGGACCATCCTGCTATTCCCTTATTCCATGGCAGCGACTGTCACGGCCAGCATGAGGGCGCTGAAGGCCTCCAATGCGGCCAGACGGGTGGGTTCCCCCGTTCAGGTGCGCTGTGACGGCCTCGACGTTCTCTAGTCCG
>NZ_JBQSVT010000030.1:0-46472 GCF_052376555.1 Specibacter sp. AOP5-B1-6 | reverse complement strand
GAGGAGCAATGGGTTTCATCGGTTGGATTATTTTGGGCCTCATCGTTGGCGTAATTGTCAAGGCAGTCATGCCCGGCCGCGTTGGTGGCGGCTGGGTGACGAGCCTCATTCTCGGCGTCGTCGGAGCCATCGTTGGCGGCTGGATCGGCGACCTGCTCTTCAACAAGGGTGAAATGAGTTTCTGGAGCCTCGGGTCATGGCTGCTTGCCATTGTTGGCGGGCTGGTTGTCGCCGGGATTTACGGGGCCATCACCGGACGCAACAAGGCCGTGTCCTGATCCCTGGGGCCCGTGGCAAGCTCTGGAACGCCGTGGACGGGAGCAGCTGTGCCTGACAAAGCTGCTCCCGTTCCGGCGGGACCGGGAACTTCCGTTGACAAGGCTGGCGCGCCGGCACCCGACGATGGGCGCAAACCCCAAAGTCCCGCCGCCGTGCCAGCCAAGTCATGGAAGTACGTCACCAAACGGGCTGTCAACAAGTTCAGCGCTGACGGCTCCACGGACATGGCCGCCTCGCTGACCTACTACGCGGTCTTGTCCTTGTTCCCTGCAGTATTGGCGTTGGTGTCGATCCTGGGCCTCGTGGGCCAAGCCGAACAGACCACGAAAATGCTGCTGGAGATGGTCGGCAAGCTGGCCGATGCAAAGGTTGCAGAGACTCTCAGGCAACCCATTGAACAGCTAACCAATTCCACCTCGGCAGGCTGGACTCTTGTTCTGGGACTCGTCACGGCTCTGTGGTCGGCCTCTGGCTATGTGGGAGCGTTCAGCCGGTCCATGAACCGGATCTATGGGATCGACGAGGGCCGCCCCGTGTGGAAGCTGCGCCCTGCACTGCTGCTCGTCACATTGGCGGCTGTGCTGCTGGTCGCTGCCATGGCGCTCATGCTGGTGCTTTCCGGTCCGGTGGCCCGGGCAGTCGGTGACGTGCTCGGCGTCGGGGATGCTGCCATCTCCGCGTGGAACATCGCAAAATGGCCCGTCGTGGGCATCCTGGCCGTGGTGCTCATTGCGGTCTTGTATTACTTCACGCCCAACGTCCGCCAACCAAGGTTCCGCTGGATCAGCGTCGGCGCCGCCCTTGCCTTGGTGGCCAGCATCGCAGCCTCCGCCGGGTTCGGCCTGTACGTGTCCAACTTCTCCAAATACGACAAGACCTACGGAACCATCGCCGGCATGATCGTGCTGCTGCTCTGGTTGTGGATCATGAACCTGGTGCTGCTTTTTGGCGCCGAGGTCGACGCCGAACTGGAGCGGGCCCGACAATTGCAGGCCGGGATCAAGGCTGAGGCACAGCTGCAGCTGCCACCGCGGGAGACAGCGGCCAGTGCCAAGAAACGCAACAAGGAATTGCTGCTCATCGCCGAGGGCCGCCACCTTCGAGCCGATCTGGATGAATCGCCGGAGCATGCCATCGCAGGCTCGCCCGAGGTCAGGGCACTGTGGTGGATGGCCGGAATCGGCGCAGCCGTGGCTGCCGCAGCCGCCATTCGCAACCGCTGGCGCCCCAGGAACTAGCACCAGGTACAGGCAGCAGGCACTGGCGCCGCTACGCCGGTGCCTGGTGCGTGCCGCATCGTGGCGCCAGTCCCCGGAGTGGCCGCACTGCGAAACATTGCTGCCGCGGGCGAGGCCCTCGGGCGGTCCTTGCATTAGGGTTGGCTTCGACCAGCGGCACGTGACGAAACCGCCGTCGGACATCCCTCGCACGACAAAGGAACCAGCAATGGCGGTACAAGCCACCGGAACGACCCCTGCCCCCACCCCGGATCAGCTGCAGTCGGTGTGGGGCGCACTCAAGTCCCCGCGCAGGCTGAAAACCGAGGTGTTGGGCGGTCTCGTTGTGGCACTGGCATTGATCCCCGAGGCGATTGCCTTTTCCATCATTGCCGGGGTGGATCCACGGATTGGGTTGTTTGCCGCGTTCACGATGGCCGTCACCATCTCCTTTGTGGGAGGCCGGCCGGCAATGATCTCGGCTGCCACGGGCGCCGTCGCGCTGGTCATCGCGCCGCTGATGAAGAGCCACGGCCTGGACTACCTGATCGCCGCCGTGATCCTGGCCGGCCTTTTCCAAGTGCTTCTTGGCCTCGCCGGGGTTGCGAAGTTGATGCGTTTCATCCCGCGCTCTGTCATGGTGGGGTTCGTCAATGCCCTGGCCATCCTGATCGTCATTGCCCAGGTCCCCGAACTGCTGGGCGTGCCGTGGATGGTATATCCGCTTGCCGCCGCTGCCCTGCTGATCATTGTTTTCCTGCCCAAACTTTCAAAAGCCGTGCCGGCGCCGCTGGTTGCCATCGTTGTCCTGACACTCTTCACGGTTCTGGCCTCGGCAACGGTGCCAACCGTCGGCGACAAGGGCGAGTTGCCGGACAGCCTCCCCTCCCTTTTCGTGCCGAATGTGCCGCTGACGTGGGAGACGTTCCAGATCATTGCACCCTTCGCCCTGGCCATGGCATTTGTTGGGCTGCTGGAGTCCTTGATGACCGCGAAACTTGTCGACGACATCACCGACACCCGGTCCGTCAAGACCAGGGAAGCATTGGGCCAGGGAATCGCCAACATGGTCACGGGGTTCTTCGGCGGGATGGGCGGTTGCGCCATGATCGGGCAGACAATGATCAACGTGAAGGCATCGGGAGCCCGCACCCGCATCTCAACATTTCTGGCTGGCTCCTTCCTGATTGTCTTCGTCGTGGTGCTGGGCGACGTTGTCTCGCTGATCCCGATGGCAGCCCTGGTGGCCGTGATGATCTTTGTTTCATTTTCAACGTTCGACTGGCACAGCATCCGCCCGTCGACCTTGAAGCTGATGCCCAAGAGCGAGACCGCGGTCATGGTGGCCACCGTCGTCGTCGTCGTGGCCACGCACAACCTGGCCATTGGCGTCGGGGTGGGCGTCTTGGTGGCGATGGCCTTGTTTGCCCGCAGGGTGGCCCATCTAGTCACCGTGGAGCGCACGGTGTCGCAGGCCGGCGACCGTGAGACGGCTGTGTATGTGGTGGACGGTGAACTGTTTTTCGCCTCCTCCAATGACCTCTACACGCAGTTTGAGTACGCCCTTGATCCCGACGAAGTGGTCATTGACATGCACGCCTCCCACCTGTGGGACGCCTCCACCATTGCAACCCTCGACGCAGTCAAGGAAAAGTACCGGCGCCACGGCAAAAGCGTCACGATCACCGGGCTCAACCATGCAAGCGCCCAAATGCACGAACGCCTAGCAGGGAAGCTCGGCGCGGACGGATAGCTGGGCGGCTGCCTTCCCCAAGGCGGGCGGCCGCCCGCCCCCGAGATGGACATTGGCCCTCCCCCGGCGGGCCGAAAACAACCAATTTTGCCCTGTTGCATTTCTCACACCTGCCATTTTTGGGAGCTCCTTAGCACACCCCCGACAAGCCCGGACACCCGGGATGATTGCTATGCTGGAAAGTCGGACATACCCCTGGTCGGGAAGCTGCCGCACTCACTCACATTCCTCTAAGGAGAAACTAACCTCAATGACATCCGTGGCCACTGAATCACTGCGTGAACAGCTTTGGAATCGCCGATACGACGAGAACATTGCTCCCGTCACCGAACTGTGCGACACCCTGGCGGAAGCCCGGCCCGAGCAGCAGGTGGCCTATGTGGATCCGGTTCACGACATTGATGAGTGCAAGATCATCAGCTTGTTCTCCAACGTTGGCGAACTGGACGAGTCGGGGTTCATCACTGCCGGTGACGAGCAGGCAGCCACGCGTTTGTTGGGCATTCACTGGCAGATCGGCCTGCGACCCAGCTATGTCATGCCGTGGAACGTCCACCCGTGGTTCACTCCAGGCCAGCCCAACGGCCGCCTCACTGCCCCGCAGATCGAGCAGGGCCTGCGCCCGTTGGTCAAGTTCCTGACCCTGGTCCCCCGCGCATCCGCCTTGATTGCCCACGGCACCGAGGCCCACCGCCTCGCCGACCAGCTCCTGAAGGCCCAGGGCCCCATGCTTTACAAGCGCGGCTTCGGCATTTACAAGGTCCGTTCGCTGTCCGGGCGCAGCTTTGCCGGCTCCCCCGAACGCCAGGAGCAGTGGCTGCTCGAATCGGCCAAGGCCTATGCCGAGTCGATGACCCGCAGCGGCATCTTGGTCAAGGGCCGCTGACTTCCAGCACCACTCCCCCGCATCTGTGTCGCAGACGTTGGACCGATTTCCCTGATTCCCGGGGTTTTTCGTCCATCAGCTGCGACACAGTTTTTTAAGCACGACGGCGAGACCCGCCAGCCGCTGCACCGGTCAGTTACGCTGGGGCCATGAGTGGGACGGCGGCTGGAGAGGCCGATTCGGCGCACCGGCGCCGGGCCCGCCGGCACCGGAGCACTGCCACTGCCCCGGCCGCGTCTCTCATCCTGTCCGCTCTCATCCTGTCCGCTCTCCTACTGGCCGCTCTTGTCTTGGCCGCCTGCCAGGCGCCTTCCCCGGCGCCGCCCGATGTGACCGAGAGTTCCGTCAGTGATATTGCCACAGGTCTGGCGGCACCCTGGTCCATGCTTTTGTTGGGCGACAAAAGCCTGCTGGTCACCGAACGAGACTCCGGCCAGGTGGTGGAGATGTCCCCGTCCGGCGCCAAGCACATCCTCGGGCAGGTGCCCGGCGTCGTGCATCAGGGCGAAGGCGGACTGCTGGGGCTTGCCGTGCATCCGGGTTCGTGCCCCGGCTCGGAACTCTTTGATCCCAACCAGCCCTGCTCTGACGTATTCGCCTATCTGACCACGGCCAGCGACAACAGAATCGTGCGGATGCCGCTGCTGGGCGAGTCCGGCAGCCGGAGCCTTGGTCCCGCCACCCCCATCATCACCGGCATCCCCAAGGGGAACAACCACAACGGCGGCCGGATCGCGTTCGGGCCCGACGGAATGCTCTACGCCGGCACGGGCGACGCCGGAAACCGAGACAACGCCCAAACTCCGGCTTCCCTGGGCGGAAAGATACTGCGCATCACGCGCGACGGCGACGTCCCCACCGGCAACCCCTTCCCCGACAGCCCCGTCTGGAGCCTGGGCCACCGCAACGTCCAAGGCCTGGCATGGGATGAAACCGGCCGCATGTGGGCCTCCGAATTCGGGCAGAACACCTGGGACGAACTGAATGAAATCCAGGCTGGCAACAACTACGGCTGGCCGCTGGTCGAAGGTACCGGAACCGACCCTCATTTCACCGACCCGGCCTTGACCTGGCCCACGTCCGAGGCGAGCCCGAGCGGGATCGCGGTTGCCGGCACCACCCTCTATATGGCGTCCTTGCGTGGGGAACGCCTGTGGGAGGTCAAACTTGACGGCGAGCCCTCCGCCCATGCCCGCCTCACCAACCAGCTCGGCAGGCTCCGCGACGTCGCTTTAGCGACCGACGGCCGACTGCTTGTCCTGACGAACAATACAGACGGCCGGGGCAACCCGAAACCGGGCGACGACAGGATCGTGGAGATTATACGGTGACGGCAGCCAGGTGCGGTTCCACGAGTTCGGCATAGCGCGTCTTGACGGTGTCAACAACCTCGGCGTAGGGCAGGTTCCAGATGTCCGCGTTGAAGATTTCCACCTCCACGACGCCGTTGTAGCCTGCCTCGGCCACCCAGGCGCCGATCGACGCAAAGTCGATGACGCCGTCGCCCATGAAACCGCGGGACAGCAGCGCATCGGCAGCGATGGGCAGGTTGAAGTCGCACACCTGGTAGGAGGCGATGCGGCCTTCTGCACCGGCACGGGCGATCTGTTCCTGCAGGGACGGATCCCACCAGACGTGGAAGGTGTCCACCACGACGCCGACGGCCTCGGCCGGGTGCGGCGCTGCCAAGTCCAGAGCCTGGCCCAGGGTTGAGAGGACGGCCCGGTCGGCGGCATACATGGGGTGCAGCGGTTCCAGGACCAGGCGCACGCCGTGTACCAGCGCGAACGGAACGAGCTCGGCGAGGCGGTCGGCCACGCGTTGGCGGGCCAGCCCAATGTCCTTGCCACCCACGACTGCGGTCGACTCGCCTCCGCCGTCGACCGCGCCGGGGGAAACGCTGAAGTCGGGCAGCCCGCCCACCACCATGATGATTTCGGTGGTGCCGAGTGCCTTCGCTTCCAGGATGGCAGCCTTGTTGTCCTCGAGGGCAGCAGCCTGGCCGGCTTCGTCCGCGGCGGTCAGGAAGCCGCCGCGGCACAGGCTGGAAACCTGCAGGCCGGAGGCCTTGACCATTTCGACCGCAGTTTCGAGGCCAACTTCGGCCACCTTGTCCCGCCAGAGGCCAACGTGTTTCAGGCCCGCGGCAACACTGAGGTCGAGGGCTTCGGCAAGCGAGGCCTTCTTGATGGTGGCGGTGTTGATGGAGAGCTTTTCAAAGCTGCTCATGCGTTGGCCCCTTCCAAGACGACTTGCTCCACGCCCTTCGCGACCGAGGAAACCCCGGCTGCGTTGAGGTACACGCACATGCGGTGCGCGGCCAGGCCCGGGTTGAGCAGCAGCCCGGCCGTGTTGGCCAGGCGGAACAGCTTGACCAGGTGGTTGAGATCGCGCCCGGAGTGCAGGCCGCCGATCATCTGGAAGCCGGCCTGGTAGCCGTTCAACCAGGCGAGGAAGGCAATGCCCGTCTTGTAGTAGTACGTCGGGGCCTCGAAGATGTGCAGCCCCAGATCCCGCGTGGAGTCGAGGATGGCGCGCGCTTCGGCGGGACGGCCGGCGTCGTACTCCTGCAAGGCGGTGGAGGCCGCGGGGGCGATCGCAGCAAAGATGCCCAACAGTGCATCCGAGTAGTGCGAGCCGTCGCCGGCAATCAGCTCGGGGTAGTTGAAGTCGTCGCCCGTGTACAGGCGCACACCCTCGGGAAGGCTGGCCCGCAGCGCAACCTCGTGTCCGGCGTCGAGCAGGGAAACCTTCACGCCGTCAACCTTCGCCGCATGCGCCTGGATGAGCTGCTGGAAGGCAGCCGTTGCGGCGGCGACGTCATCGCTGCCCCAGTAGCCGGCCAGGGCGGGGTCGAACATGGTGCCGAGCCAGTGCAGGACAACGGGCTCCTTGACCTCGTTCAGCAGTGTCCCGTAGAGGGCCAGGTAGTCCTCGGGGCCGCTGGCAACCTTGGCCAGGGCGCGCGAGGCCATGATGATGACCTTCGCCCCGGAAGCCTCGACGACGGCGATCTGCTCGCGGTAAGCGGCCAAAACGGCGGCCAACCCCGCTTCGCCGGGTTCGACGTCGGCCGGGTTCAGCTGGTCGGTGCCGGCACCGCAGGCCAGGAGGTCGCGGACTGTCCGCTCCGGCGTCGCAATGAGTGCGGCCTCGGCGGCGGAACGGTTGATGAGTTCCTGCGTTGCCGGCCAGTCCAGGCCCATGCCGCGCTGTGCGGTGTCCATGGCGTCAGCAATGCCCACTCCCCAGCTCCACAACTCGCGGCGGAAGGCCAGGGTGGCGTCCCAATCGATGTCAGCCGGCGCGCCGGGAACGTTGTTGCCCAGAACCTTCGGTGTCACGTGCGCGGCGGCGTACACCTTGCGGGAGGTGATCAGCCCGGTGGGCTTGCGCCACGGACCGGTCGCGTTCAGGGTCAGGGCCTCGAGCTCACCGGTGGCGAGCGGAAGGGTGATTGAAATGGTCATGGTTAGAGCTCGATTTCCGGGATGTCCAGGGTGCGGCGCTCGTCGGAGGACTGCAGGCCCAGCTCTGCCAGCTGCACGCCGCGGGCCGCGGAGAGCAGGCCGAAGCGGTGTTCACGACCGGCCATGACGTCGCGCAGGAACTCTTCCCACTGCAGCTTGAAGCCGTTGTCGAGGTCGGCGTTGGCGGGAACCTCCTGCCACTGTGCACGGAAGGACTCGGTAACGGGCAGGTCCGGGTTCCAGACGGGCTTGGGCGTGTGGGCGCGCTGCTGGGCAACGCACTTGTTCAGGCCGGCGACGGCGGAACCGTGGGTGCCGTCAATCTGGAATTCCACTAATTCGTCGCGGTAGACGCGCACGGCCCAGGAGGAGTTGATCTGGCCGATGACCTGGTCTCCTGCCGGGGTTTCCAGCTCGAAGATGCCGTAGGCGGCGTCGTCGGCGGTGGCTTTGTACTCGTTGCCCGCCTCATCCCAACGGGCCGGGATGTGCGTGGCTGTCTTGGCGTTGACGGACTTCACCTTGCCGATGATGCCCTCAAGGACGTAGTTCCAGTGGCAGAACATGTCGGTGGTCATGCCACCGCCGTCTTCCTTGCGGTAGTTCCATGAAGGGCGCTGGGCAGCCTGGTGATCGCCTTCAAAGACCCAGTAGCCGAACTCGCCGCGGATGGAGAGGATGCGACCAAAGAAACCTTCATCGACGAGGCGGCGCAGCTTGACCAGGCCCGGCAGGTACAACTTGTCATGCACCACGCCGGCCGTAATGCCGGCCTCCTGGCCGATGCGGGCCAGCTCGATGGCCTCTTCCAGCGTCTCTGCAGTCGGCTTCTCGGTGAAGATGTGTTTGCCGTTGGCCATGGCCTTTTTCAAGGTGGCGGCGCGCAGGCTGGTCATGGAGGCGTCAAACACGACGTCGACCGTGGGATCGGCAATGATCGCGTCCAGGTCGGTGGTCCAGTGTTCAACGTTGTGCAGTTCGGCCAGTTCGCGGACCTTGTCCGCATTGCGGCCGATGAGGATGGGCTCGATGGCAACCTTCGTGCCGTCTTCAAGTGTCAGGCCGGATTCGCGCAGCGGCAGGATGGAGCGCAGCAGGTGCTGGCGGTAGCCCATGCGGCCGGTGATGCCATTCATGGCAATGCGGATGACTCGCTGCTTGCCTTCTTGGACCGCTCCGGCGTCAGCGGCAGACGGAGCCGCCTGAGCCTTGGTTGCAGCAGCCTGCCCGTTGGTTGTCGTAAGAGTCACTGATTTCTCCCGGATGTTGTTGTCAGCACGAACCGGAAAACCCGGCGTGGCCTGAAGTTTGGAAAGCGCTTTCCAATATATGCTGAAGTTATCCCCGGGTCAAGACACCTTTGTTGCCCCGGCCACATTTCTTAGACAAGGACGCCCCTGTGCCCGTAAAACTCACTGAAGTGGCCCGCCAGGCTGGCGTGTCGCTGGCCACCGCATCTCGTGTGCTCAACGGGTCCAGCAGGACTCCTGCCGCCGATATTGCCGAACGGGTCAAGACTGCAGCGGAGGAGCTCGGATATGTGGCCAACGCGCAGGCCCAAGCCTTGGCACGGTCAACCACGGGTCTGGTCGGGCTCGTGGTCCACGACATCGCTGACCCGTATTTTTCCGCTATTGCCCACGGCGTTCAGCAGGCGAGCCTTGACACACACCACCAGGTGCTCTTGGCAGGGACTGACATAGAAGGTGATGCAGGCTCCCCCGGCGGCGCCGAGCTGGCCGCCGTGAATGCTTTCATCTCGTACCGGACCGATGCCATTATTTTGGCCGCCTCCAGGCTCTTGGACGAAGACCCGAGGCTGATCAAGGCACTTTCCCAGTACATCAAGAACGGTGGGCGGGTTGTCACTCTGGGCGTTTCCAGCATCCCGGAAGCTCAGGTGGTGAATGTCGAAAACCACGACGGCGCCGCCGCACTTGCCGGTGCCCTGCTGGAGCAGGGAATTGGGCGCTTCGTGATTTTGGCGGGCCCGCACGAACGCAACACCGCCCGGATCCGCGTGGAAGGCTTCACCGAGCGTCTCGCACAAGCAGACCTTCAGCCCCTCGCCGTCGTACATGGCGCATTTACGAGCCAGGGTGGCTACGACTCCACGCTGGAATACCTGGACACACTGGGTACGGGTGCCGAATTCGACGCGGCCCTGAAGCCCGACGGCGGATCCCCGCTGTGCATCCTTGCCGCCAACGACGTCATGGCCCTCGGCGCCATGACCGCCCTGAGATCACGTGGACTTCGCATTCCAGAAGATGTTCAAGTCGCAGGTTTTGACGACATACCCACCCTGCGCGACCACTTTCCCGGCCTGACAACATACCGCCTGCCGCTCGAGGACATCGGGCGGATGGCGGCCCATGTCGCGCTCGTTCCGTCAGCCAAACAGCCACCCGCAGTCACCGGGGCCGTGGTTCTGCGCGAAAGTGCCGGCGCGACTGTCCCCCAAGGCAACTAGCATCGCTCGGCAACGACTCGGGATGGTTCGTTGAACAGAATGGCTGCCGCCGGCCTGCGATCAATGCTTGGGAGGCTTCTCAGACTGGCGGCCTGAACGAATATGAGGCCTGGACCGTCGGGCCGAAGTGCTCGGCCCTCATCCTAGAATCTCTAGACTTGGACCGGTTCCAACATACCGAAGTCAACCGCAGCTTGACCTTCAACTGCCCTGCTCAGCCGCGCATGTCTGGATGGCTGACGAGGTAGTTGGCGAGGGTTTCTTTGTCGAGGGCCGCTTGTTCCTCGTCGGTGGGGAAGGTTCCTGGTGGCGGTACTGGCAGGGGGCGGGCGTAGGGGTCGTCGTCTTGTTCCAGGCCCGGGACGTCTGCCTCGTCCAGGAGCGCGAAGTCCGGGAAGTCCTGGGAGTCCTCGAAGACTTGGAAGTCCTGAGGCTCTTGAGGATCCTGGGGGTCTTGGAACTCGGCAGTTCTTTCCGGGTCAGTACTCGCGGGGTCAATGGTGTTTTGCTCGGTGTTGTCGTGGCTGTCTGGTTGTCCGAGGGTTTTGTTGATGAGTGTCTTCAACCATTCCGGGTAGACCGGTGGTTGCGTATCGCCAATCTCTGGCGGGTAGTACCGCCCGGTCGGTGAGGTCCAGGCCACGTGGCCGTCGACCATGGCCGGGGTCCAGCCACGCAGGCGTACTGCTTCACGTTCCGGGCTTTGATCGGTACGGCATTCACCGGTACGGGTCCTGTCATCCTTGAAATGCTTCAGCACATGATGGCGATGACACAACGTTTCAAGGTTGTCGTAAATGGAGAGGCCGCCGTGCTCGAATTTCTTGATGTGGTCGATCTCGCAGCTCGTCGCTTTCGCCAAGCACCCCGGGAACTGGCAGTACTCGTCCCTGATCTGCAGCATCGTACGCATCTCTTTACTGATCCGATAGCGTTGCGGAGCCACATCAAGGGGTTCATTGCTGATCGGATCAACCAACACCCGCAACAACGACGGCGCCCCTGCCGCCAAGTGCCGGGCAACTTCCATGCTCAGCGGACCATAACCTTCCAACCACGCCGGCTCATTCGTGGCCCCCAACAACGACAACGCAGGAATCAACAACACCGGTGCAACCTGCGGCATCGGCGGCCACACCGGCCCCACCACACAAGCACCACCCCCGGTGGCGTTGAAACCAGTGCCGATGCCAGTCTTGGCGTCGGTGCCGCTGGTGTTAGTACTGGGGCCTGTGCCGGTACCAGCGCTTGTGTTGGTGGTGTTGCTCGCAGCCGTCCCCTCACCACCAGTAATTGAGGCCAAGTTCGCACTGGTACTGGCGTTGTCGGTGCTGGTGGTGGCGGTATCGGCGCTTGATGGGGCCGGGGTGAGGGTTGGTGGTATGGCGGTGGGGTCCCCATCGGGACCGTTGCGGATATCGGGGTCCTTGAAGCCGGGATCGGAATAGTCCGGGTCGTCAAAGACAGGCACCCACCTGTCAGGAACCACCACGACACCACGGTCCCGCCGGGCTACATAGTCCCAGTCCGGGCCACGATCACGGATCGGGACGGGCTCCGGGGCCGGGTCTGGCTCTGGTTCCGGTCCGGGGTCCAGAGGAACCCCGTCAGCGGCCGGGTCCACTGGCGCGAACCACGGACCCTGAGCATCACCAGACACGACCACGCCATCGCCTGCAGCAGCAGGTCCACCCGCCGCGGTACCGGCAGCACCCGCAGCGCCGTTAGCTGCAGCGGACCCAGTCCCCGCACCGGCACCGGCAGGTGCGCCACCAGTGGCAGTGGCGGCGGCATTGGAAGTGCCATCAGTGGTGGTGGCGGCATTGGAAGTGCCGTCAGCGGTGCCGGCGGTATTGGTGGTGTTGGGTTGGGTGGGGGCGTAGATCTGGTTTTCGGCCATGGACTGGTTCAGCAGCAGGGCCGCGGCGACATCAGCCCTGAGCTGTGTCAGGGTCCGTTCCTCGTGGGGTCCCTGGGCTGCCTGGGCAGTGAGGGTGCATTGAGCCCAGATAGCCTCCACGGTCGGTGCTGGTGCATACAAGCTCAACCACGACATCCCGTCCCGGGCACGAGAAACACCCAAGCGCCGCTGGCTATACTCACGCCGCGTCTTGGGGGTGATCGTTTCCGGGTAGAACCGTTCCCGGCGGCGCCGGGCCTTTTCCCTGAAGCTCGGCAGCGTGGCGCCGGCGGCTTTGCCGAGCAAGACCTGCTCAAAAGCATCAACAGTTTCCTGCCCCAGGCCTGCTTCACGCAGCAGGCTCGTTTCTTCGGCGATGATGACCGCGTAGTCCCACCCCAACCAGCCACTGCTCAAGGACGCCATCGTGGCCGGCAAATAGTTCACGAGCGTGCCAGCATGCAGAATCAACTGCCCCGCCACACCCTCGGAGACTGACAAGATCCCTGCCAAGTCAGCCCGCATCGACATCAACGAGATATCGCACTGCCAAGAATCAACAGCAAGAATGCCGCCCTCAAGAACAGCCGTCGACTCTAAACGGGCAATCAACACAGCCGCCAACGCCGCGCACTGATTCTGATGCTTATGCAACGCCGCGATCGCGTCCGTGCAACCATCCATCAACGCCCGCGCCCCCTCCAAACGGGACTCCACAACACCAGCACCAGCCGAAGCCGAACCAATGGAATCAACGGAACCAGCAGATGGGCCAACACCAGTACCGGCGGGGTCAACAGCTTCAGCAGCAGCGGGGTCAACGGCTTCTGGAGCGGCGGGCTGAGCAGTGCCAGCAGCGCCGCGACGGGGGCCGCAGTGGCGGGGATCGGGAACCGGCAGGTCAGGCAACCCGGCCATCGCAGCAATGTCAGTGCCAAGGGGTTCAATGGAAGGAAGAGCAAGTCCAGCAATCAGGTCCGCCACACTCAATGTGGTGGATGAACCATCCCGGCCAACCGGGAAATTCACTGAACTACCCATACCACAAGCATATATCAAATGTGTGGAAAGCAACACTATTATCCACAACTACCTAAAAATATTTCCTAGCACCGCAGACAGCACAATTCCGGCGCCTACAGCCATTGCACACAATGAACGCCCTGCCGTTGTTGAGCTTTCTCAACAGCAACAAGGCGTTCCTGTATCGAGTGCAGACCGTTGAGAATCCGCGGCGGCAATTCCTTTGCTACCAGCGGTGGGCCACGTCAATGACAATGCGCGTGATCGTCCCGGGACCGTCAAGGACGAACACATTGAAGGGCAGCCGGGCCCGCACACCCAGACCCAAGGTGGTCCTGCCCTCATAGCTGGCCGCCATCGACACTTGGCGGAAGGTGGAGTATCCCGATGTGTTGACGATTTCACTCCTATTGGCCGGCAAGTAGGTGGGCAGACCCGCGGAATTGTAGGCTGGCGCCAGCACGTCCACCTGAAGGAACGCACACCCTCGCAACGGAACGGTTGCGCCGCTGCCGGGGTTCGCCACTGCTGAAACATAGCGCGCACTGTAGCCGCTGGCACGGCCCTGGACGTCTACGACCATGCGATCGAAACAAGCATGCTGGCCGGCCCGAACATTCGTTATGGAGGCAGTCGACCCGGTGCCGGCCACCTTTGCGAGCGAACCCCAAGTAATGCCACAGAACGGGGCAGCTTGAGCGGGCGCAGGAGCGATCATGATGAAAGCGGCAAGCAACCCCAAAATTGCCAGCAACGTCTTGACGAACTTCATTGAGAACACCTCTTTGGGAGATACATGGAGCCCAGGTATTGGGTGATTAAACGCTAAACCTCGTGACACGTGCGCGCAGTGGTTGGGACCAAATTTCGGCCGAACCGTTGCCCCGGGTGGACGTCCGCTGCGAAATGTTACCCAGATCTCCGTGGGCACCTGTTTGTGACCTCGGACGATAAGCTGGACACAATCACTTTTCGCCTTTGGAGCTCCCCCATGACCCCGCGCAGTTCGTCCATCCCCTCCCAGCGGGGCCTTTCGCCGCACAACCGTCGGGACGACGGAGGGATCAGCGTGAACAGCGACTTCGGCGCTGGTGGCATCGACGGCAAGGACAGCGCCCTTGCCGCACGGGCAACCGGCAACACCTGGAAGGCGACGCTGCTTCGCTACTATTCTCTGGCCAAGCCCAGGGTCCTGTACGGCAACGTTCTGACAGCTGCGGCAGGCTTTCTGTTCGCCAGTCCCAGCCACATCGACTGGCTGCTCTTCCTCGCAGTCTGTCTGGGTACAACACTGGTCATCGGCTCCGCCTGCGTGCTGAACAACGTGCTTGACCGTGACATCGACACCCTCATGGCACGCACCAAGAAGCGTGCTTCTGTAACCGGAGGCGTGGGAGCACGCAACGCTGTCATCTACTCGGCAGTTCTCGGCCTGGGCGGCATGGCCATACTTGTCGCATGGACCAACATGCTCGTCGTGGCTGTCGGACTCGCCGGGTTCCTGGCCTACGTAGTGCTGTACGGAATGTTGTCCAAACGGATGTCCGTCCACGGCACCCTCGTGGGCAGCATCTCGGGGGCCGCGCCGATTCTGGGCGGCTACGTTGGCGCCAGCAATGCGCTCGACGCAGGCGCAGCCATTGCATTCCTCATGTTGTTCTTCTGGCAGCTCCCGGCCTTCTACTCGATCGCCATCTACCGCAAGGACGAGTATGCACGCGCCGGCGTGCCTGTCATCTCGGTGGTCCGGGGCGTCGCCAACACCAAGGTCCAAATTCTTGTGTATGCAGTGGTTTTCGTGGCTGTGTCGCTGCTTCCACAGCCCTTTGGCTACACCGGCTGGATTTACACAGCCGTCATGACGATCCTCGGTGCCGGCTGGCTGGTCATGGCGGTACGAGGGCTCAGTGCCGGCCACAACGACAGGTGGGCACGGCTCATGTTCCGCTATGCGTTGATCGTGACGTGCGCCATCTCCGTGATGCTCTCGGTCGGCCCGCGCCTGCCTTAGTCCCAACGAGTCCGGTGCTGAAGTTCTGGCACAGTTCAGCCGAAGGGCCGGCGGACTGGGGAGAGGCGTTGCACCACCCCCTTCACACGACCCCTTGACCTGCGGCTCAATTGGGCCTGCAATGGAGTAAGGCCACAAATAGCGTTGGTCTGCTCATTGCGTCCGGTCGGCGCCGCCCGGACCTTGCGCCGGGAGGTGCCGGAAATGGTTTACTTCGTTCTCGCAGTGCTGGTCACGGTGACGGCTGCGGCAACCGTGTGGCTGGTCCGCACGCGCGCACAGCAGGAAAACGACCCTGACTCCGGCTTCTGGTATGCCTTCGGCGGCCTGTGCGTGTTGTTGCCGATGATTCTCATTCCAGCCCTCACGAACAACCTGTTCTCCATCTGCTTGTTCGCCTTGGCAGCCGCATCCGCGGTGGCCACCCATACGACCCTCCGGCGCCACCGGGCCCTTGCCGCCGCTGCCATGCATCGCGGGCGGCTCAGTTTAGCGCTGGCCGCCGCCGCAGCCCGGCACGACGCCTTGATTGCGCAATGGAGCCGCTACGAGCTCGACCCCGGCGCCGCCATTGATTTCCCCACCATGACCGACGTCCGCATTCCGGAAACGTCGGCTCTGATCCGGGCTGTTGCCGCAGCGGCCCGGCTCAGGCCGGCTGACCTCGTCGTCCATGGCCTGGGCGCCGCCGGCACAGTTTCCCGGAATCTCGTCGTCCATGGCCCGGGCGCCGCCATCATGGACACCAAGGTTCAAGACACGGACGACGACGTTGCCAACTACCAGCGTGCCGTCACCGCGTTGGACACAGCCTTGGCGGCAGCAGAGCATGCAGCCCACTGCTGCCGTGAACCCTTGCTTGATGAACGCGCACTCTGAACAGCGTTCGTCCACACCCGCCGGTTGCCAAATACCGAGCGGCTACGCCACCACCAGCACCGGAACGGAAGACTTGCTGACGACCGCGGCGCTGACCGAGCCAAGCAGGAGGCCCAACAAAGCGCCCTGCCCAGGCCGCCCCACAACCAGCATGCGGGCGCCTTCGGCGAATCCAAGCAGAGCCCCAGCCGGCTGGCCCTGAATCAGCCGGGCAGAAACGTTGTCCGGAGGATGCTCGCCAAAAGCTTGGAACAAGGCGTCGCTGAGAATCTTGCGGGCTCCCTCTTCGAAGCTGTCAATGCCGAGTGCGGCGTAGCTGGCATGCTTCGCCGGCAGATCCCAGACGGCCACGGCTTCCACGAAACCACCGAGTTCGACAGCCAGCCGGGCGCCTTCCCTCAGCGCGTTCACGGATGCACTTGAACCATCGACACCTACAACAATGCGGACCGCTGATGCAGTTTCAGACACGAGTTGCTCCTTCGCACGACGGGACCATCCCGTTGGGCCTCATTGTCCAGCAGAAAACAGAAAGGCGCCAATGGTCCGCCTCCGGAGCGCCAAGGGCGAGTCCCAGGGATGAACGCTAGGGCTTTGCCGGAGGCTGAGTCGGAATCACCTGGGCCGGCGCCTCGGGAGCGGGCGGCTCTGTTGGAGCCTCGGGCGCATTCGAAGGTTCGGGGGCCGGCACTTCGGGTGCCGGCTGCTCCGGCGTCGGCTCCGGGGCTGGTGCTTCTGTCTGGGCGGGCTCCGGTTCAGCCGGTTGCTCAGATTCCAGGGGCTGCTCTGGAACCACCGGACGAACCGGGGCATCTCCCGGTTTCGGATCGTTCACACCTGCGACCAGTGCAGCGGTCGGCTGCAGCATCTCGGCCGGGGGTTGAGCGAAAGGCGCAGCCGCATACCAGGGATTGCCGGCTGCGGCGTTCATGACAGCGGCCCACTGGCCCCCTGCGAGATCTGCCCCGTCAACCCCGGCGTAGTACTTGCCGTTGATGACAATGTCCTGGTTCACCCATTCGGGGCCGTTGCCCTGGTAGCTGCCAAAATACGATGCGGTGACGAGCCCGCTGGTGCCGCCGATGGTCCAGGTCTCGATGTTGCCATCTGTTGTGCCGGTCTTGGCGAAAGCGTTCGACTTGTCATCCAGCGGGATGTTCCAGCCTGAGCCTCGCGTCAGCACACTCTGCAGGGCGTAGGTCACGCCCGCCGCGACCTCGGGTGTAACGGCCTGCTTGCAATTGGCCCCGGGGACAGGGAGCTTGTTGCCGGCGGCATCCGTAATTGAGACCAGGGCGATCGGGTCGCAATGCATGCCACCGCTGGCAAATGTCGCAAACGCCGTCGCCATGTCAAGCGGCGCGACATTCTGGGTGCCAATGAGACTGGAAATCTCGGACATGTCGTACGGTTCGTTGGTCCGGCCATTCTTCACTCCTGCTGCCGTGGCGATCTTTTGGATATTGCAGAAGTCCAGCGCGGTTGCCGTTTGGAACGTGATGGTGTTGATCGAGCTGTACAGGCCCTGGTAGGCGCTCATCGAGTAGTAGTGGTTGGGATCGTCGTTGGGCAGCAGAAACGAGGCCGGAACTGCGGGATCGTAGGCGCCGGAAACCGGCCCGCAGCTGTTCTTCCACGGATAGCCGAGGGGGTAGTTCCGCACGGCACCGTTGATGCTCGTCATCATCGAGTGCCCGCTGTTGAGCCACTCGGCAAAAACGAACGGTTTGAATGTGGAACCGATCGGGAAGCCACCCGCGCCGTGCAGCGGTTGCCCGCTCGCGTCATTGACAGGCAGTGCGAAGTTGCCCATGTAGTTGCCCGGAGCCGTGGCCGGATCGAAGACAGTGTTTTGGGCCATTGCGACGACCCTGCCCGTGCCTGGCTGGACACTGACGACGGCGGCCCCGCGCTGGAGCGGGTCGGTGGCACTCATGGTGGCACTGGCTTGTTCCTGGGCCACGTTTTGCAACGCTGGTTCAAGCGTGGTCTGGATGGTCAATCCGCCCTGGTACAGGACCTTGGTGCGCTCTTCGGGCGTTGGCCCATATGCCTTGTCATTGAGAATCAGCTGCTGGACATAGTCGCAAAAATACGGCGCCGTTGATGCGGCAGCGCAGCCTTGGGGCGACTTGGTGACCTGCAATTCAAGGGGCGTGGCGACGGCCGCAGCATAGTCTTTTTGGCTGATTTTCTTCTGGTCCAGCAACTTTGCCAGGACGTCATTGCGGCGATTGACGGCATTTTCCGGCTGGGTGACCGGATCGTAGAAGCTGGGCCTGTTGACGACACCGGCAAGGACGGCAGCCTGCGGGAGGGTCAGATCCTTGGCTGTCGTGTTGAAGTACAGTTTCGACGCGGCTTCAATGCCGTAGGCCCCGTTGCCGAAGTAGATGATGTTCAGGTAGCCGGCAAGAATATCGTCCTTTGACATCGTTTTTTCCAGGCCGATGGCCAGTTTGATTTCCTTGACCTTGTCAACGACCGTCTTTTCCGCCCCAAGCTTGGCTTCGTCGGTCTTGCCGTCGGCAACCAGCTGCTCGATCAACATGTTGTTGACGTACTGCTGCGTGATGGTTGAAGCACCTTGGCGGCCGCCCTTGATCGTGGCGACCAGGGCCCGGGCAATGCCGGTTGGGTCCACTCCCCCGTGTTCATAGAATCTTGCATCTTCAATGGAAACGATGCCGTTCTTGATGAATGGGGACATGTCCGCCAGCGGGATTATTTGCCGGTCCTGGGCATACAACGTGGCGATGGTGGAACCGTCTGCCGCCAAGACGGTCGTTGCCTGAGCCGGAGCCTTGAAATCCAGCGATTCGGGCACGACCGAGAGGAATTTGTCGGCACCGCCAACGGCGGCTGTGGCCAGCGCGCCGGCCGGGATGAACAAGGCGGCAACCAGCACGCCAACAACTCCGCACACGAGGAACAAACGCCCCAGATTGGCCAAGGCACTGCCCGGGCCAAGATCCACTCCCCGTCCCGGAACCCTGCTCGAGCCGGTCTGCACTGCTGATTTGTTGGCCATTGTGCCGTTTTCCCTTATTTGCTGGTCGTGCTGTTCCCGTGCAGCGTCATGCAGCCTTTCAGCATCCGACACAAGTATTGTCCAGAATCCTCCTAAAAATTGGGAATTTGCTGAAAGTGGACAGGAACCGCCGCCGGGAACGGGCACTCAGGAGGTCTGCGCCCGTGCAAGCCCGGCCCTGTGGCCGGAAAAAGAATTTACCCAATCTTTATGATGCGTGTGGACATCCTTTAGCTGGCTCAGGCAGTTTTGCACCGGCCGGGGCGGAAACCATCGCGAGTTGGTGCGTTGGTGGAGCCGACGCCAGTGCCGGTACTGACGTCAACAGCGCCTGCCGGCAGCAGGCACCCCTCCGCCCGATAGACATGGCAGCGGCCCGAAACTGTTGGTTCCAGCAGCAATGGAGGCGCACGGGCCCGAGTGGTCGTATGCTCAGGGCATGGCTAAATTCTTCGACATTCATCCGGACGATCCGCAGGCCCGCTCGGTCAGCCAGATCGTCGCCATCCTGCAATCCGGCGGGTTGATCGCCTATCCCACGGATTCCTGTTACGCGCTGGGGGCACAGCTGGGAAACCGGGAAGCGCTTGACCGCATCCGCACCATCCGAAAGCTGGACAGCAAGCACCACTTCACGCTTGTGTGCAAGGACTTTGCCCAGCTCGGCCAGTTTGTCATGGTCGACAACGACATCTTCCGCAGCATCAAGGCTGTCACTCCCGGGCCTTACACGTTCATCCTGCCTGCCACCAAGGAAGTGCCCAAACGGCTTGCCCACCCCAAGAAGAAGACTGTTGGCGTGCGCATCCCTGACAGCCGCCTGATCCACGCCATCCTTGAGGAGCTGGGCGAACCAATGCTCTCCAGCACGCTGCTGCTCCCCGATGAGGAGGAACCACTGACCCAGGGCTGGGAAATCAAGGAAGCGCTGGACCACGTGATCGATGCGGTCATCGATTCCGGTGACGTCGGCGCCGAACCGACCACCGTGGTTGATTTTTCCAGCGGCTACGCGGAGATCGTGCGCCGCGGCATGGGCGACCCCGCCCGCTTTGAATAGCTGCGGCCATGCCCACGGGAACTCCCTATCCGCGCACGGCGATCGTCACCGGGGCCGACAGGGGAATTGGCAAGGCAACCGCCGTCGCGCTTGCCCGGGACGGCTTTGACGTCGCTTTCACCTGGCATGACGACGAGGCCGGGGCCGCTGACACCACAGCCACCATCGAGGATCTCGGCCAGCGTGCTGCGTCGATGTGGCTGGACACCACCGAGCTGGCCAGCTGTGCGCCCGCGGTGAACCAGCTTGCCAATGAGCTCGGTTCGCTGGGGGTGTTTGTGAACAATGTGGGGGTGGGGCTGACCAGACCGGTCCTCGACACCGCCTACGCGGACTGGCAGCGCATCCTCGACACCAACCTCAATGGCGCATTCCTGTGCCTGCAGGCTGCTGCGAAACTGCTCGTGGCCGGTGGGTCCGGGGGCCGGATCGTCGTTGTCACCAGCATCCACGCCCACCAGCCACGGGTTGGCTACGGCGCTTATTGCGCGTCGAAATACGGCCTTGACGGGCTGACGAAGACCCTTGCCATTGAACTGTCCCAACACGCGATCACGGTCAACGCCGTTGCCCCCGGAGAGATTGCCACCCACCTCGGGCCGGCCGAAACCAGGCACCCGCATGACATTGCCCGGCCCGGGATCCCCCTGGGACACGCCGGAACGGCCCAGGAGGTGGCCGCCGTCATCGCCTTCCTGGCTTCCCCAGCAGCCAGCTATGTCACAGGTGCCAGCTGGGAGGTCGACGGCGGCATGGCCGAAGTGGGTGCGCAGGCGAGTTCGCATCTGGCCGACGACGAATGGCGCCGGGCCACCACCAACGGAACGAGCCAGGCCACCCCCAAGAAAACCAGCAGCGACGGGTAGCTGGGCGAACGCGGGCTACATCCGGCTCTTCAGCTTTGCCGTGGCCGGTGCCGTCCATGGGTCTTCGGGCCACGGATGCTTCGGATACCGTCCCCGCATCTCCGCCCGCACCTGCGCGTAGGGACCACTCCAAAAGGAAGCCAAATCGTCGGTCACGGCCAGCGGCCGTCTGGCCGGCGACAGCAAATGGAACAGGACGCGCACGCGTCCGTTGACCAGCCGGGGAGTGTCCGCCAGCCCAAAACATTCCTGGAGCTTCACGGCGACAACGGGAGGGCCGCCGTCGGACACGTCCGGGTAGTCAATCCTGATCCGGGACCCGCTGGGCACTGCCAGCGTTTCGGGAGCCAGCTCCCCCAACTTGGCAGCCTCCGGCCAGGGCAGCAGCCGGCGCAGGGGGTCCGTCAGGGACAGCGCCGGCAACGACCTGCCGGCTGCAACGCCTTCCAGTTCCGGACCCAGCCATTCGGGCAGCCGCGCCAGCAGCGCGGCGTCGCTGACATCCGGCCACGGTGCCCCCAGTTCGCGGTGCACCAGGGCAAGCCGGCGGCGCAGGGCGTCGGCCGTGCCAGTCCAGGACAGCAGGCCGAGGCCGTCCCGGGCCAGGGCCGCGGCCACCGCGTCCCGGCCCTGGGCAACGCTCGCCTTGACGGGTGTGGCTGACAGCAGCACAGCGCCCAGGCGGCGTTCCCTGCGGGCCGTGACCTTGCCGTTGGTGAACCTGGCGGCGACCTCATCCTTGAGCATGTGCGCGGCAGCGGCCTCGGCGTTCTGCTGGGCCAGCGGCGCCGCCGCACGAATGACGGCACCGGTTCCGGCGGCATCGCGGCCATCGGCCCGGGCAACCTCGGCCACGGCAAGCCACTCGTGACCGGTGAGCGAGCTGCCGGATGGCAGCCCCGCCCGGGTGCCCGACGTCAACAGGTATTGGTTCCCCGCAGCGCCGGCCACCAACCTGGCCACCCTGTCGGGGAAGGCAAGTCCGACGACGAAGCCCACCACATCGGCTCGCTCCACCTCCGATGCGCCCTGGCCGGCGCGGTCTTGGGAGCCGCGGCCGTGACTGCCGCCGGTGTCCTTGCGCACC
Source organism: Specibacter sp. AOP5-B1-6 (assembly GCF_052376555.1). Lineage (NCBI taxonomy): Bacteria > Bacillati > Actinomycetota > Actinomycetes > Micrococcales > Micrococcaceae > Specibacter > Specibacter sp. AOP5-B1-6. Next base: position 24,537 of record NZ_JBQSVT010000030.1, on the reverse strand, counting down.
AGCTGTTCCAAGCGCCGCACTTCCTGGTTCCAGCGGCGCGCACCGGGGTCGCGTCCGGAGCGCAGCGCGGCCAACGAGACCGTCAAGTCCGCCCCGGGCGCCCGACTGTCGCCCGACACCAAGGCAACTATTTCGGCTGCGGCCTTGGCTCCCACAACCTGTGCTCCGTCGAGCAGGGCCCTGGCCAGCCGGGGATCGGCGGGAATGGCGGCCAAGGTCTTGCCCAGGGTCGTGGCGTGTCCGCGGCCGTCAATGGCGCCCAATTCGCCCAAGACGGCAACAGCTGCCGTCATCGCTTGCGCGGGCGGGGCGTCGGGAAGCAGCAGGCCCTCCCCCTCAGGCGCGCCCCAGCAGGCCAGGGTCAAGGCGGCCGCGCTGAGTTCGGCCACGGCAATCTCGGGCATCGCGTGGGCCGGCGCAGCGGCAAAGGTCTTTTGGTCGTAGCAACGGACAACGGTGCCCGGGCCCAAGCGGGCCGCACGCCCCGCCCGCTGTTCTGCAGATGCGCGGGACGTGGAAACAGTGACCAGCCCGGTCATGCCCCGGGAGGCATCGCGCCGCGGTTCCCTGGACAACCCGGAATCAACCACCAGCCGCACGCCCGGCACTGTCAGCGACGACTCGGCCAGCGAAGTCGAGACGATGATGCGCGGCAGCCCGCCGGGCTCCCTCGCCGAAACGGCCCTGTCTTGTTCGCGGGCGGGCACTTGGCCGTGCAGTTCAAGGACGTCGGTGCCCTCGGCAGTGGCCCTGAGGCGGGCGGCAATGTGGCCCACCTCCCAGGCACCAGGCGCAAACACGAGCGCATCAATGTCGGGGTTCCCGGCCACAGCGGCGGCGTGTGCCGCGGCAGCGGTGTCGGCCACATGGTCAAGGAAGGCCCGAGAGATGCCGCGCTGATCAATGCGCGGCACGGCCGACGGCGCCCACCGCACCTCAAGGGGGTGCAAAGCCGACGGACAGTCGACCACGGGAGCCGGCGACCCGCCGTCGGACTCCCCCAGCAGCTGTGCAAAGCGCGCCGCGTCAAGGGTCGCCGACATGGCCAAAAGTGTCAGGTCGCCGCGCAACTGCCGGACCTCTGCCAGCATGCCCAGCAGGAGGTCGGTGTCAAGGCCGCGCTCGTGCACCTCGTCAAGCACGACGGCGGCCACCCCTTCCAGCCCCGGGTCGCGGAGCAGGCGGCGCAGGAGGATGCCGGGGGTCAGGAATTCGATGATGGTGCCGGCACTGGTGTGGCTTTCGCCGCGCACCGTGTACCCGACCCTGGCGCCCAGGGCTGTGCCGTCGAGTGCGGCCAAGCGTCTGGCGGCCGAGCGGACGGCCACCCGCCGTGGCTGGGTGACGATGATTTTCCGGTCTGCCCGGGCGCCGGCATTGAGCACATTGGCCACAAGCGGCGGGACGAGCGTTGTTTTTCCCGTGCCCGGCGGCGCCTGGACAACAGCCGCGGCACCGCCAGGTGGCGCGCCAGTGGTGTCGGGTGTGCCCTTGGCCGTGAGCACTCTCGCCAGTTCGGGCAGGGACTGGGCAAAAACCAGTCCCTGCCCAAGCCGGCCAAGATTAAACGGGCCGCCGGGATGCTTCATCGCGGCGGCGTCTGGCATATTGATCAGCCGATCTTCAATTCGCCCATTTCGTCCCAATCGCTGCCGTCAACCTTGCGGGAGACGATCTTCGGCGTGGAAACCAACGCCGGGCGCATGGTTTCCAGGCCCGCGGCGAAGTGTGCGCTGGAGACATGGGCGCCTGCGGCATCGTCGTCGAGGAACGCCTCGACGAGAACGTATTCGTTGGCGTCCTCGACGCTGCGTGACCAATCGAACCAGAGGTTGCCGGGCTCGGCGCGGGTTGCCTCGGTGAACGGGGTCACCAGTTCAATGAAAGTGTCGGTGAATTCGGGCTTGACCTGGTATTTAACAACAATAAAGTGCATAGCCCAAGCCTAGCGCCCGCGGGGCCCCGTGCGAGCGAAGCGAGTGATGGGGAGGGCGTGACGGCGCTAGCGCCCGCGGGGCCCCGTGCGAGCGAAGCGAGTGATGGGGAGGGCGTGACGGCGCTAGCGCCCGCGGGGCCCCGCGCGAGCGAAGCGAGTGATGGGGAGGGCGTGACGGCGCTAGCGCCCGCGGGGCCCCGCGCGAGCGAAGCGAGTGATGGGGAGGGCGTGACGGCACTGGCGCCCGCGGGGCTGGTGCCTCACCAGCCGCGCTCGCGCCATTGCGGCAGCGAGGAGCGCTCCGCGCCGAGCGTTGTTGCGTCCCCGTGGCCCGGGAGCACGTGGGTGTCGTCGCCGTAGGCATTGAACAGGCGTTCTTCGACATCGTCGAGCAGCTGGGTGAAGCGTGCCGGGTCCTTTTCGGTGTTGCCCACGCCGCCGGGGAACAGCGAGTCGCCGCTGAAGATCAGCGTTGTGCCGGCGTTGTCGGGCTCGGAGCTCAATACGTAGGCCATGGACCCGGGCGTGTGGCCGCGCAGATGCACGGTGGCCAACGCAATGCCGTCAACTGCCAGGGTTCCGCCGTGAACGAGGGAATTGTCTGTGGAGACTCCAGCTTCGGCCAGGATGCCTGCCATGTCGTCGGCTCCGGCCGCTGTCGCTGCCCCGGACTGGGCAACGAGTCCTGCCAGGGCCCGGACGTGGTCCCAGTGCTGGTGAGTCGTGGCAATCATGGCCAGTGACGCAGGCACTTCGGCATCGGCGGCGGCAGCTGCGAACAGTGCGTTGATGGCAGGCAAGTCGTCGGCTGCGTCGATGAGGATCTGGGCTCCGGTCGTCTTCGACGTAATTAAATAAACGTTGTTTTGCATCTCGGAGACGACGGCGCGTCTGACGGTGTGCATCGGAAGGTCATGGATCAGCGAGGATTCAGCATTCATGGGCTAAGCCTAGCGCCCGAGGGGCCCCGGGCGAGCGTAGCGAGTTTCGGGAGGGCGTGACGGCGCTAGCACCCGAGGGGCCCCGGGCGAGCGTAGCGAGTTTGGGGAGGGCGTGACGGCGCTAGCGCCCGAGGGGCCCCGGGCGGGCGTAGCGGGTTTGGGGAGGGCGTGACCGCCAACGACACCGGGCCCACCGCACGATGACGGCGGCCCACCCAAGGTGAGCCGCCGTCGTCGTGCATGAATCATGTGAGGCATGGAGCCAGAGGTGTTACTCGGCCGGTTCCAAGGACTCCGGAGCAGTGCCATTGGCAGCGGCCGGGGCGGCTTGCTCGGCAGCTTGGCTTGTATCGGAAGAACCGCCAACCACGCCCTGCAGCAACCCGATGATGTCAAGGCCGGTTGAGTCCTTGATCAGCTGGGTTGTCTGGTGGACGCCATTGGAGACGTTCTTGCTCAACTGGCTGGCGCCGTCGTTGGACACCACCGTCATGTTCTTGATGGCCGACATGGGTGCGGCAACTTCGCGGGCCATGGCGGGCAGCACCTCAAGGACCTTGCTGAGGATGGCGGCCTCGTTGAACTTCTCGTAGGCCTCGGCCTGGGCGGCGATGCCCGCAGCCTCTGCCACGCCCTTCGCCTCCGTGGACTCGGCTTCAGCCTGGCCCCGCGTCTTGATGACTGCCGCGTCGGCCCGACCGCGTGCCTCGATCACGGCGGCGTCGGCGTTGCCTCGCGCGGTGTTGGCGGCAGCGTCGGCCTCAGCGGCGACCCTGTCACCCTCGGCCGTGAGCTTGCGCTTGGCGAGTTCAACGGTGGCCTCGATTTCAGCGGCCTCCGAGGACCGGCGTCGTTCTTCAAGCTTGGCGTCAGCCTGCTGGATGAGCCGGTACTTGTCGGCATCTGCCGGCTTGCGGACCTCGGTGTCGAGCTCCCTTTCACGCAACTCAGCACGGCGCATGGCAACCTGCTGGTCGCGAATGATGACCTGCTCGTTCTGCTCAGCCGCAGCCAATGGACCGGCGGCATCGGCACGTGCCTGGCGGGCGTCGGCCTCTTCCTTGAGCTCGGCGCGCTTGATGGTCAGCTGCTGCTGTGCCAGGGCAACCTGCTCATCGGCGATGGCCCTGGCCTGCTCGGCTTCCTGCAGGAACTGGGCTTCGGCGATCTTCGCGTTCTTCTCAACGAGGGCGGCTTCCGGGCGGCCCAGGTTGGCCAGGTAGCCGGAATCGTCGTCGACGGACTGGATCTGGAAGGTGTCGATGACCAGACCCTGATTGTGCATCGAGTGCTCGGCTTCTTCCTTCACGCTCTTGGCGAAGGTGGCGCGGTCCTTGATGATCGACTCGACGGTCAGGGTGCCCACGATTGAACGCAGCGAACCTGACAGCGTCTCCTGGGTGTAGTGGTCGATGGCGTCCTGCTGGTTGAGGAAACGCTGGGCCGCCTTGCGCACGGACTCGGCATCGCCGCCGACCTTCACCTGGGCAACGCCCGTGAGGTGGAGCTTGATGCCGTTCTTGGAAATGCCCTCAATCTTCAATGACACCTGGCGGGAGGCCAGTGAGAGCGGGTAGGCGCGCTGCGTGAACGGGTTGATGAAAATTCGGCCGAACACAACACGCTGGCTGTTGGGATCCGGCTGGCTCTTGTTGTCCTTGGAGGAGATGACAAGGGCCTGGTCCGGACTGGCGATATGCAGGGCCATGCGCGAGATGATGGCACCAATGATGATGAGCACCACCAGAACGCCAAGCCCGATGAACAATGGAATGAGGGTCAGAGCTGACAACACGAGACCTTTCAGTTTTGGTGGCGGTCCGCTGGGTCTTCATGGCCCGCCTCGTCGCCTCAATCCTACGGACTTCGAGGGCATTCTCCACATGATGGAGAAACAAGCGTGCGATTGGGCCTCCGCCGTGCCGGAAACAGATAGTATGACCGCCCATTGTGTCTGGAATTGTCGCAGGGCCTGCAGTCAGCCCACCGCCATCGGGGCAGTTCGGCCAATGCGTGGGCACCGGGGTCCTGGATGCACGGGTTCACCGGGCATTGCCGTACGGTCCCTTGCGCCGCATGGCGCAGCCGGTATTGACTGGGAGCAGCAAAGTTCGTTCCGCACGAGGCGCGACCAAGGTCAGTGAACGGCCGATCGATCAGCCCCGGCCATGTGGCGGTGGAGGCCGTGACACCAGCCGCCGGCAGGTCAGCACGGACGGGACGAACCCGACGGGCAGATGGGCAAGGGCGCCAGATGAATGACCCAAGTGAAGTGACGATAGTTGTCGAGGCCGACGGGCCGGTGCTCTTGATCATCTTTCTGGTCCTGGCGCTCATCTCCATCGGCATCCAGATCCTGGAAAACTCGAGGCAGCGCAGAAAACTTGCCGTCTTGGCCGGCAGCAACCAAGAGACGCGGCAACGCAGCCGCGTGTTCTTTTACACTGTCTTGATCCTGGGCCTGCTCACGCTCGTCGCCAACTACATCACGGGCATCACCTCAAGTCTGGCGGCATCCCACATTGACGACGTCAAGGACCCCGTCAACCTGCTGTCCCTGCCCGGACTGGGCTTCACCTTCCTGACCCTGCTCGTGTACGCCGCGGCCATACTGTTCATCGCCGGATTGTTCCTGCGCAACGAACGCATTGAGCTTCCCGAACTCCTCGCGGACCTCAACGACGCCAGGAAGTTTGGCGCCCTGGACAGCCCCCACCAGATTGCGCACTATGCCGCCGAACTTGAGCAGTTGCGCCAAACACGGAACGCTGCCCGGGCCAAGCAGTTCACCGACGGGGACTTTGCTGTCTACTTCACATCCCGGGAGTCGCTGGACCGGCCCCGTGTCCGCCAACAGCTGCGGCACCTCAGGAGTGATCCGCAGCATCACGCCCGCACAGCGTATCTCCTCCGGAGGCTGTTGCTGAACTACCGGTTGTCCGGCGGGAAATGGCTGCTGCCGTTCGGCCTGATGGCTGCGCTGTCGCTGTACTTCACAGTGCAGGAGGCCATCAACGCGAACGACGGCGAACCCGACTATCTCTTGTCGGCCCTCTGGGCGGTTGCCTTCGTTTTGGGGCTCGCAGTCCTTGCCGGCCAGTTCCGTTGCGACGTGGGCAGGGCACTGCTGAAGTCCCGCAAGGAGTTCATCTCCGAGCAAACCGAGGCGGAGTGCCGGACCATTCTTGAGCAGGCAGCTGAGGACTTGTCCGCTCCCCCGGCACCCGCCCCGGCCGGCTCCGGGCACGACTGTGGGCGGGACGACTGGGTGCCGTTGCTGCGGATCGGCCGGTGGGAAGCCGGGCGCCGGCGGTCCAAGGGGGCTGGTTAGGATTCCATCGGCCAGGGTTTGGCCCTTTAGGCTGTCATGCCGGCCTGGACAGGGACATGGTCGACGGCGTTTCGGCGGTGGATCTTCTTGGTGTTGCGGTCAAAGCCTTTCGCGTCAAGGTTGTTGCCCAAGCGGTAGGACGCCAGTGCCTCGTCATAGATCTCATTCATCCGCCGGCCGGTGTACTCGGCCACGCTGCCGTCTGAGAATGTGATGGAAATCAGCGTCTTGGCGGGAAAATGCCGGCTCATGCGCACATATCCGTCGCTGTCCTGCTTCAGTTGGATCATGGGGTTCCGTCTCAAATCATCAGCGTCTCATTGCAAGTGGGACGGGCTGCCGTCCCCGGCTCCTGCCAGGGACGGAAGGCCTGCTTCGTCCGGGAATGGTGCCAGGGCGAAGCAGGCCGTAAAACTCATGTCGTTGGTGCCGGCAGTTGCTACTGGAGCCGCTTGCGGACCATTTCGGAGACGGCCTTGCCGTCGAAACGACCGGCGATCTCTGCGGTGATGGGCTTCATGGCGAGTCCCATCTGCTTCATGGAGAGTTTGCCCTGCTCCGCCTCGAGGCCCGTGATGATGCGGTCAACAACGGCTGCCGCTTCTTCGGCGTTGAGTGGTTTCGGCAGGTACGCCTCGATGACCTCCGCCTCGGTGACCTCTGCGGCTGCACGGTCCGGTTCGCCCGCTTCGGTGTAGATCTGTGCGGTGTCCCGGCGCTTGGCAGCTTCTTTCTGCAACAACGTGATCACCTGGGCGTCGTCGAACTCGACGGGGGTCTTGCCGCCCTTTTCACGCGTCTCGATTTCGCCCAGGACGTTGCGAACGGTGGTCAGGGCAATTTTGTTGCCAGCTTTCATGTGCCCGACGACGTCTGTCTTCAGTTGCTGCTTGAGCGTGGACATGTATTCCCCTAAATCTGCTGAAGGCTTCAGCTTGATGGTCATTGCCCCCAATTATCCTCCCTGGCGGCTGGTGCATTGCACGCACCCGGCTCCGCCTGGGCTGGCGGTCTTAAATCCTGAAGTCGGTCACCAGCCATGGCCGGGCAGACGTCCCCGGCGTAAAATTCCTTTCATCCCCAATTACGGAAATCAGGTGGTCCCCGTGCGGATCGAAATGAGCGAAAAATGGGTGCGTGCCATGGTCGGTGACACCGTCGTGGTTGACACCCGGGCGCCGATGCTGTTTTGGGAGGAAAAGTTTCCCGTCCCGTCATACGCCTTTGCCAAGGCCGACGTGCGCATGGATCTTTTGCTGCCAAGGGACGATGGACCCGTCGGTGGCTCGTTTTTTCACCTGCCCAAGGGGGCTGTGGCCCAATGGTTTGACCTGCACGTCGCCGGCAAGGTCAGCCCGCACGCAGCCTGGATCCTCGACGATCCCGCCGTGGGCGAGCGGATCGTATTCAATTGGCAGTCCGGCATTGTGGACCGCTGGTTGGAAGAGGATCAAGAGGTCCGCAGCCATCCGAGGGATCCCCACAAACGGGTCGAGGCGCTCCCGAGCTCACGCCACGTCAGTGTCGCCCTGGACGGCGTGACGCTCGCCGAAACCACCCATCCGGTGCTGCTGTTCGAAACCTACCTGCCCACCCGCTTCTATTTCCCCCGCAGCGGCGTCGACCTGGGCACGCTCAGCATCAGCGCCAATCGCAGCCACTGCCCCTACAAAGGCTGTGCGGATGAATACTGGGATGCCCCGGGAGCACCCGGCGTCGCCTGGTCCTACCCGCATCCCTACCCCGCAGTCGGAGCCATCGAGGGCAGGATCGCGTTTTACAACGAATCGGTCGACACCACGGTGGACGGCGTGCTGGTGCCCCGGCCGAGGTCCATCTTTTCGCAAACAAGAAACCGGCCTGGCACGGCTTGAGCCGGCGCCCGGCGCCGGTCAGCTACCCGGACCTGTCCAACAGGCCATGGTCAAGGGCATAGAGGGTGGCCGAGACCCGGTTGGTGGCACCAATCTTGGCATAAATGTGTTCCACATGGTTGCGCGCAGTCTTCGGGGCGATGAACAATGCTGCGGCGATGTCCTTGTTGTTCATCCCCTGGCACAGCCGGCTGAGCACCTCCAGTTCCCTTCCGGTCAAACCGGAGGATGGGCTGCGCCGTCGAGCCTGCCGATGACCGGCCACGACAAGGACCGCATTGACGGCGTCCTCGCCCAAACGGCCCGCCCGGGCCTCGAACCACAGCCGCTGTCCCGCTGCGCGCGGCGACATCGGCGCGCGGTGCGGCCGCGGCTCCAGCGACGTCTGATACGAGTCGGCGGCAGCGAGAATCCGCTGGCTTTCGTCAAGGCGGACAGCGCCAAGCCCGCGCGGGTAGCCCGAGCCGTCGAGCCGTTCGTGATGTGCACCGGCAACTTCAGCCACCCGCTGCATGTCCGGAACCCTGCCCAGGATGCGCTCACTCAGGTACGGGTACATCTGCAGTCGCTCAATGTCCATGGCAGACAGGGGCGAACTTTTGTCCCAGATTCCGTTGGAGACGCCCATCCGGCCCAGGTCGTGAGCCCATCCCGCGCGCCGGAGCACGGCCACCTCGTCGCCTGGCAGTCCGCGCTCCCCCGCCGCGCCTGCCGCCAGCTCGGCCACAGCGCGGGAATGCCCGGCGGTGAAAGGAGACTTCAGGTCGGCAAAATCTCCCATGGCCGACAGAATGGTGTCGATCCCGGCCCCCGACAGGGGTGCTTCGTCCGGGGCGGCCGAGAGGGCTTCCGGCCACGGGTCAAGCTCCAGCAGTCCGGCGGTCAGCTCGACGGCGTGCGCACAGAACAAGTCCGCCAGCCGGGGGTCGAACTGGGTGCCGCGGCGTTCCTTGACAGTGCCCACTGCCGCTGCAAGTCCGGACGTCCGAAGGAACACTTCGGCAGTGTCTGCGAGTTGCGCGATGCGCATTTCCACCGGAATTTCGACGCCGGACCGTCCTGCCGGAAGCCCCTTGCCGTCCCAGCGTTCAAAGGTGTGGCTGAGGATGGCAGGCATGCCCTGGTCCAATCCCACCCGCTCGGCCAAACGGCCCGCCGAGCTGCAATGCGAGCGGATCAAGGACCTGACCGCAGTGGTTGCCGTGGCCGCGAACTGTGCCCGTCGGGCCGCACGCTGCCCGCGCGGGAGCTTGGTTCCCGTGTGGCGCAGCATCAGGGACAGCATCGCGAGTCCGCGGGCGTCGATGAACTAGTAGTCGGACCGGAACGCGATGTCATCACCAAAAAGGGCCGCCAGTTCAAAGGAGTCGGCGTGGCAGCCGATCCAGGCGAGCTGGTTTGTGTAATAGATGCGGTCGCGGCCGGCCTGGTCGATATTGATGAGTGCCGCCATGCGCAGCCCCAGAAGAGTGGCCCGCAACATGTGTTCCATGGGCTGCCCAAGGCCGAGGTCGATGGCCAATGACAAGGCTGCCAGAATTTCCGGACGCCGCACGGCTGCCGGACCGCGCTGTGTTGGCGCCGCCGGGACCTGCCCCGCGGGCGGTACGTTAAAGTGTTCCGAGCCTTGATCCGCCACACGTCAATTCTACGACCGCAGGGCGCACCGCCCCAGACTTTAAGGGCCCAAGACCTTCAGGGTCCCAGACCTTCAGCCCGCGTGGAGCTCACGGCCTGCAGGCGTCTCAGCACCGAGCGGCGCCAACAGGGCGTCCTGAAGGGGCTGGCTCAGTCCGGGCGGGACATCGACATCAACCGCCAGTGCCTGCAGCGCCTTGCTGAAGTAGTTCCGGGCTGCCGCAGCCAGGGCAATGTCCACGATCTCCCGGTCGCTGAAGCCAACGTCGCGCAGGGACTGGGAGTCGCCGTCGTCCATGGAGACCGCGTTGGTGCTGAGCTTGTACGCAAAGTCCATCATGGCCACCTCCGCTGCGGAAAGGTCCGCGGCATGGTGGTCCCGGGCAAGCCGGATGAGGTCCGCCTCCGCCATGAATTTCAGCGTCTTCTTCCCGTGGGCCAGCAGGCAGGCAGCGGAGCAAAGACCGCGCGCGGCGGCCAGGGTCACCAGCTCGTAGCGGCGCATGCCCAGTGATCCGGCAATGGCCGACTGCAGCGCCCGCCATGCACCGCAGGCCTCCGGGTTCAGGACCAGCACCTTGGTGTGGCTGGGGACGTAGCCGATGGTTTGAATGTCGGCGGCATAAATTTCGCCGGCGAGCCCTGTGGCCTGCGGTTCCGGGACGGTTTCGACGATGCTCACGACGTTCTGCTTTCCCGAGGGGATGCCGCCGGAGCTGCAACTGGTGCAGCCGTCGACGGGAACCGCAGGCTCAGCTCGGCCACGAACAATCCCCGTTGCGGAAGCCAGAAGTCGGCCAGGTGGTCCTGCACGGCCAGCGGCTGGGGGGATCCGGCGTCGACCCCGGCAACGGTTGCCCGGCTGGTGCCGACGCTCTACACGCGCAGGGGCCGGGCCTGAAACGACTGGCCGTTGGGGACACGGCCGGTGAAGTTCAGCTTCCCGGCGCCCAGCGCCGGACCCATCAGCCTGCCCATGGTGGACAACACGCCGTCCCATCGCCACAGCGCCGGGGCATGTGCCGGGCCACCGCCGTGGCCGCCGCAGTCGTCCAGGTGGCTTTCATCCCCAGCTCCCAACGCACGACACCCGGCACACTCACCGCCAGCTCCCATGGGCTCGTCCATTCAGCTGAAACCGTTGATTGCCTGGTTTCGTGCAAGGCCGTGCCAAAGTACCTGGCACAGCTGACTTCCGGTGGGGCGTCGGCATGGATGCTCCACTGCCCGTCGGGGGTGCGCAGCCACACGGCGTGGTAGCCGGGGCCAACCGAGCTTGCCGGGAAACGCCTGAAGGCCAGGCAGTGGCCGGAGCTGAACGGCACACCCATGACCGCGTAGCCGCAAAATTGTTCGGCTGCGTCCTCCGGGAGTGCTGTTTCCGACTCCGCCAGGGCTGCGGACTGCTGTGGCGTTGTGGTTCTCAACGTGGGCTCCTTCACCTCATGTGAAGAGCGTATGACTGGGGTGCCCCCGTGCGCATGGGGCAAATGACCCATCCATGCGGGTCATTGTTTTGTGGAGGTCTGGTTGAGAAATGCTGCCTCGGCTTGCCGCTCCGCCCGTTCCTGGCAGGTGCGGCTCGGCGTGGCAAGCGCTTCCTTACCGGTCGTCGACGGGGAAGGACGGGTCGGATGGGGGCGGCTGCGGTGTGCCGGGGTCCGGCGGAGCCATGGGGTCGGGCGGAAATGTGGGATCGGGCGGAAACGGCGCGGGGAAGGGTTCGCCGGGCGGGGACGGCCTGTTCGGATCCGGCGGCTGCGTGGGATCCGGTGAGATCGGCGGCCGGCTGGGATCGGGAATCGTTGCTTTTGCAGGCGGCACCTGCGGCCGTGGCGGCGTATCCATGGCATCCCCACTCTCCTGGTGCGTGAATTTACGAACCCGTGACCCTGGGTTCAACATCTGGATCCCTCGACGTTTCCTCTTCCAACAGCTCGGGCTCCGGGACAATGAGGCCGATGAAATCCTCCACCGGCGACGGGTGGCCGCCATCCTTGGATGCGCTCTTGCCGGGGCCGCTGTCGTTGGTGTCGCTGTCGGGCTGTCCTTCAACTGGTTCTTCGCTCATGAGCCCACGCTACGCCGTATGCATTGATGCGGGAACCCCTCCCAGATGCGGCAGGCACCAAACGTCCATGGTTCCGGCCCGGAAAAGTCCCAGCTTGTCCCCAGCCCCCAATGACATAGTTCATTGCTTCGGGCCAAATTTTGAGGGGCAGCACATGCGCAGGAAATGGATCATCATCGCAGGATCCCTATTGCTGGTCGTCGGCGCCATCTGGGGAGGAAGTGCCATTTACGCAAACGTCGAGAACAGCAAGTCCCTGGACCAGCTCGCCCTTTCCACACCGACCGCCGGCACCGGACCGTCCAGCACTTTCGACGCCACCTCCATCGCCGGCAAGTGGCACGTTGCCGACGGTTCCCAAGCCGGTTACCGGGTGAAGGAAGTCCTCAACGGCCAGAACGTCACTGTGGTGGGCAGGACCGACGACGTCGAAGGGCAGGCGACCATCGACGGCTCCACTCTCAGCGCTGCAACAGCCACTGTGACCATGGCGGGCGTTGCGACGGACAACGGCAGCCGGGACAGCCAGTTCCAGGGCATCCTGAAGACGCAGGAATTTCCCACGTCCACTTTTGTGTTGACCACGCCGGTGGACATTGGCCCGCTCTCCAGCGGGCCCGTGTCGGTCCAGGGAGCCGGGGACCTGACGGTTGCTGGGGTGACCAGGCCGGTCACAGTCAGTCTCGAGGCGCAGGCAACGGACGGTGGCGTTGAGGTGCAGGGGTCCATTCCGATCGTGTTTTCCGACTTCGGCATTGATGCCCCGAACTTGGGTTTCGTCAAGGTAGAGGGCACGGGCACCATCGAGATGCTGCTCCAGCTCACCAAGTAGCCAGTGCACCTCAAAACCGGCAAACATTGGGCGCTATTCGCCGTCGAACGCCAGACCCCGCGCGGCCAGCTCCGCGCGCAGAATACGAACCGCCTTGGGTCCCACACCGTGAAGCTGAAGAAGGTGTGCAGCAGTCGCCGCAGTGAGCTGCCCGTAGCTGCTGATGCCTGCGCCCGCCAGGGCCCTCATGGCGGGCTTGGAAATGGCGGGCGGGAATTCACCGGCTGCTGCAGTGTTTGAATCGTTCATGGAGTTTCTCCTGGCGTCAATGTCCGTGGAGTCCATTCTCACCCATGCGTTCGCCAGCGAGGTCGATTGAGGCGGTGCCGCCCTGCCGGGCGCAAATCCCAGCAAAGAATGTGGCAACTCGTTCCCACCGCGCCAGCAGCCTTGCATGATGAGCCTGGACATGGGCACCTCCCCCAACTCTTTGGTCGTGTGACCCCTGCCGCACGCGTTCTGGAATGTCAGCGGCTGCCCCTAGGCTTGGATCAGCAGGTTTTGTCCACGTGTTGCGGGATCAGAACAAAGTACCCGAACATACAAGGACGTGAGCCCATGATGGGACCCCATCACGCTGCCAGCGGCGCCGCCGTCTGGCTGGCCCTGACCACACAATTTGACGTGGGCCTGGGCGCGGTGTCGCGCGTGCTGCCGTCGGTTCCTGAGGAGGTTTCCGTCGGCTTGGGGCTTCTTGACCTCACTCCCACGGGTGTGCTCGTGGGTGCCATGGTGACTGCCGGGGCCGCGTTGGTGCCCGACGCGGACCACCGCCACGCAACGATTGCCCACTCCCTGCCGCCGCTTTCAAACATCATGTGCATCCAGGTGGGCAAGATGTCCGGAGGCCACCGGCACGGGACACACTCCATCCTCGGCCTGGCCATCTTTGTCGCCATCGCGGTGCTGGCCGGGATGTGGACCGTTGAACTGCCAAATGTTGGCACCATTTTCCCCGGCGCAGGCCTGTTGGCCGTGCTGCTGACATCGTTCGCGGCCAAGGCCTTGAAGCTCATCCCCGACACCATGCGCAAGTTCCCCTGGGTGATCGGCATTGCCGCCGGCGCCTTCGTCACGTTCTTCGCCCCGCAGGAAGAGTTCTGGTTTCCCCTGGCCATGGCCCTGGGTGTTGCCATCCACATACTCGGGGACATGCTGACAACCGGCGGCTGCAACCTCATCTGGCCGTTGCGCATCAGGCCTCCCCGCTTCCTGCGCAGGATGCCGTTGGTGACGAACATCTGGCGGCCCAATGGGAACATTGCGCTGCCGATCCTGGGCAATGCCGGCTCCGTGCGGGAATGGCTGGTGCTGGTGCCCGTCAGCGGCTACGTCATCTGGGCGATGGCAGACACCGTGTTTTCCTGAGCTGCGTGCCCCGGGCGGCCGGACACGCGAGCCGCCGGTCGCCGTCGGGCATTCCAGTCACATCGCCTCGCCTGCAGCGGCACTGTTAATATGGAAGCAGCCCCGGAGCGACGGGAGACTCCCCGAGCGGCGTAAAGAAGTCAGGAATGATGCCAGGAATGTATGTCAAGATTTGCGGTTTGCAAACGACTGAAACCGTCGCCGCGGCCGTGGATGCGGGCGCCGACGCCATAGGTTTTGTCTTTGCCCCCGGCAGCCCCCGAACCGTCACCGCCGAACTGGCCGCCGAGCTTGGCAGCACCGTACCCGAGCGTGTTGAAACCGTGGGGGTGTTCCGCAACCAGCCCATCGACGAGGTCGTGGCTACGGCCCGCCGCGCCGGCGTCACGACGGTCCAACTGCATGGGGATGAGAGCCTGGCCGACATGGCCCGGTTGCACGGCGAAGGCTTCCGCACCCTGCGGGCCTTCTCTGCCAACGCCTACAACGCCCTCCCAGGTGATGAGCGGCTGGCCTGGGATTCCGAGCGGCTGCTGCTGGACGCCGTCGAACCCGGGGCTGGCGAGACTTTTGATGCCGCCGTGCTGGTCAACGGCGCCCCGCACGGCTTCTGGCTGTTGGCCGGCGGCCTGAACCCCGGCAACGTCGCCTCACTCGCGGCGTCGCTGAAACCGGCCGGCGTGGACGTTTCCAGCGGCGTCGAATCCAGCCGCGGCGTGAAAGATGTTGGGCTGATCCGGTCGTTCATCCGCGCCGCCCGCAACAACCCTTAAGACCGTCCGGAAGGCCCGAAGGATGCCTGGCTGCCGGCCCGGAATTACTCCCGCAACCGACTCAGAACCCAGTCCATGGCTTGTCGCACAGCCGCACGCGATGCCTCCGTGTCGTCGACAATGTCGAAACTGTGGTGTCCGTCGGCAACCTCGATGACGTCCAGCCGCGCCTGCCGCAGACGCCCTTCGGCGATGAATTCGTCCACAGTGACAGCTATGACCGGCTGCTCCTGACCGACACGGGTGACAAGCATGGGCACGTCGCCAGCCCCCGCCAGGGCTTCAGTGGGGCGGAAGCGGGCGTCAACGTCCATTCCCGGCCACGGGGCCATGATCGGATAACTGGCGGCGATGCAGCGCAGCCAGCTGGGTGTGTCCCGAATCCAATCCGCGGTCAGCATGCCGCCCCCGGAAAAGAACCACAGGGCCACGCGTTCGGGATCCACTCCGGGAAGGGCGCGCACAGCGGCGGCCGCTTCAACAATATCCCGGGCAGCATCGGCATACGCGGCGGTGGAGACCAATCCGTGCTCAACGACGACGCCCACCACCCCGTGCGCCGCGGCCAGGGAGCCATAGCCAACGAAGACCGGCCAGTCCCTGGGCCGGGGCTGCATGTCCGGCGGTACCGGTCCGCCGTGGACGAATAAGATGGCCGGCAGCAGGGGTTCGGCGTCTCGGTCACTGTTTCCCGAGGCGTGAGGGCCCTTGTCTTGCAGCCCTTCCGGCCTGTAGACATCCAAGGCGCCGTCACGCACAGCTTCTCGGGCCGGCACCGGCAGGACAAATGGATTCATGTAAGTGGGTTGCGCCATGACAACAGTCAACCAGATTCCGTCCCGTCTGTAACTGGTTCCTGAGATTGGTTTCTGGTGCACAATCCGGCGCAGTCCCGGCATGCCGCGAACACCCCGCCGCCAACCCCGTCGGCATGCACGAAGAAACTTCGTGGCGGTTGCCGTGAAAAAAGATTAAAGCCAATAGGCTTTACATAAATGGTCTGCATCAAGCCAACAGGGGTAATGGAGCGCTTGCATGCAGGGCCACGCAATTCGCTGACACAAAGAAAGCAGGACCCGTGCTGACACCTGACGACAGCGCCTTGCAGGCCGTGCGGCGCAGGCATGAACTGCGCGTATTGGAGTCTTTGGTGACCCACGGCAACAGGACCCGCAGGGAACTCGAAACAGACACCAACCTCTCCCGCACCACGCTGTCCGCCATCGTGGGAGAACTTCGCCGCCGGGGCGTGCTGACCGAAAACGACCAGTCGTTCCACGCCGCCGGGCGCAATGGGAGGCCCACAAAGGTCCTGTCACTCAATCCCAAGGCCGGCGCCGCCGTCGGCATTGAATTGGGACGGCGGCGCATCGGCATCTCCGTCACAGGCTTCGACGGCACCATCGTCACCCGCGAACGCCAGGACATCTCCAGCTCGATGGCACTGGACGCGAAGGTGAAACTTGCCGCAGGCATGGTCAAGGCGATGATCGACGACGGGCGAATCAACCCCGGGACGGTCGTCGGCACCGGCGTGGGCATTGCCAGCCGCCACGCCAATCCCCTTTCCTTGTCCGACGGCGCTGAACGGCAGTTTGATCCGCAGGGAGCCACTCTGGCGCCACTGCGGGAGGTGCTGCCCGCTCCCCTGCTGTGGGACAACAACATCCGCCTCGCCGCCATGGCCTATGGCAAAGACAGCGACAACCTTCTCTATGTGGTGCTTTCGGCCGGCATCAGCTCCGCCGTGGTGACAAACGGGGCACTGCTCCGCGGCGGCAACGGCCTCGCCGGTGAACTGGGCCACCTCAGCGTCGACTTCGCCGGCCCATCGTGCTGGTGTGGCCGCCAAGGCTGCCTGGAAAGCTTCATCAATGAAGGCAACGTGCTGGTTGAGGCAGCCCACCGGGGGCAGTCCTTTGCTTCCATTGCCGAGCTTGCCCAGGCCGCAGCCGACGGAAACGGCATCGCCGCCAACATCGTTGATTGGGCAGGTGAACTGCTGGCCCGCGCCATTGTTGGAGCCTGCGTCCTGCTGGATCCGAGCCGCGTCGTGATTGCCGGGGAACTCTCCCAGTTCGGGGAGCCGCTCCTGGTGCCGGTGCGCAAAGCCCTGGCCGAACAACACCTTGACCTGGGCCCGCGCCAGACCGTCATCAGCACCGCCGAGTTTGCGCCCAGCGCAGGCAGCGACGGTGCCGCCCAGACCGCCCTGAAGCACTGGGCGCTGGCAACTCTCAGCTAAGCCGCGCCGCCCTGTCCGGCGACGGGAGCCCTGTCCGGCGACGGGAGCCCACCGGCCGGCAGCGCCCGAGCGCGTCCTGCGCACCGCCGGGGGCTCCGATCAAGCGCGATCCGGCGGGCCCGACGTCGTCCCCTGGAGCACCGAAACGCCACAAAAGTTAACGCAAAGTCTATTTATGTAAAGGCTGTTGACATGATGTGATCCATGCCATAGATTTGTGGGCATGGCACCAAAAGACACCATCGCTCCCGTCGACCAGCTGTCGGCAACCCTTCGCAGCAAGACGCCCAGTGAGCAGTCAAGCAACCCCGCAGGTACACCCAAAAAGACCGCGAACCCCATCCGCCGCAAGCTCAGCCGCAAAACACTGCTGGCCATCAACTTCGGCTCCGTTGCAGCCGGCCTCGGCGCCTGGACCGCTTTCTCCGCTGCAGGGATCGTGGGGCTTCCCGGCCCGGTGGAGGTCCTGGTCCGTGGCGGGGAACTCCTCGCCGACGGCACGCTTGCCGAGGACACCGGCGCTTCCCTGGCCCGCGTCCTCAGCGGCTTCCTG
This sequence comes from Specibacter sp. AOP5-B1-6, assembly GCF_052376555.1. Classification (NCBI taxonomy): domain Bacteria; kingdom Bacillati; phylum Actinomycetota; class Actinomycetes; order Micrococcales; family Micrococcaceae; genus Specibacter; species Specibacter sp. AOP5-B1-6. Next base: position 6,975 of record NZ_JBQSVT010000030.1, on the reverse strand, counting down.
ATCGGCAGCCTGCTGGCCATTCCCGTGGGATTCCTCATGGGCTGGTACCAGGTTGGCCGCGCCGTCATCGAGCCCTGGGTGCAGTTCTTCCGCACCATTCCCCCGCTGGCGCTGCTGCCGCTGGTCATGGTCACCATGGGGATCGGCGAAACGCCCAAGATCTTCGTCATCTTCCTGGCCGCGTTCCTCTCCTGCGTGATCTCCACCTACCAGGGCGTGGTCAGTGTGGACAAGACGCTTATCAACGCCGCCCGCGTCCTGGGCGCGAACAGCATGACGATCTTCCGCCGCGTCGTGGTGCCCGCATCATCGCCGTTCATCCTGGTGGGCATGCGCATCGGCCTCGGTGCCGGCTGGGCCACAGTGGTCGCCGCCGAACTGCTTGCCGCCCCGAACGGCCTGGGCATGCGCATGCAGCAGGCACAAATCTTTTATGACATGCCCACCATCCTCGTGAACGTAATCGTCATCGGCATCTTCGGCCTGCTCATGGACCGCCTGCTGCTGATGATCGAGGCCCACCTGACCCGCTGGCAAGAACGCCGCTAAGGAGCAATCATGACAACCACAACACAAAAGGCCATGATCCGCTTCGAGGACCTGCGCCAGGAATTCACGCTCACCGGCACCACCTTCACCGCCTTGAACGGCGTCAGCCTTGACATTGCCGACGGCGAATTTGTCACCGTGGTGGGCCCGTCGGGCTGCGGCAAGTCCACCATGCTCAACGCGGCCGCCGGCCTGCTGGATCCCACGAGCGGCCGCGTCATGGTCGATGACCGCCAGGTCGACGGACCCAGCACCCGCACCGGCGTCATCTTCCAGCAGTACGCACTCTTCCCCTGGCTGACGGTCCGCAAAAATGTGGAGTTCGGCCTGGAACTAAAGAAGATTCCCGCCAAGGAACGCCGTGTCATCGTGGACCACTACCTTGAACTGGTGGGCCTGACCCGCTTCGCCGAGGCGCTGCCCAAGGAGCTCTCCGGCGGCATGAAGCAGCGTTGCGCCATCGCCCGCGCCTACGCCGTGAACCCCGAGATTCTGCTCATGGATGAGCCCTTCGGCGCGCTCGACGCCCTGACCCGCGTCCACATGCAGGAGCAGCTGCTGGACACCTGGACCAAGGAACGACGCACCGTCATGTTCGTCACGCACGACGTCGACGAGTCGGTGTTCCTGGCCTCCCGCGTCATCGTCATGGCAGCCCGGCCGGGCCGGATCCACCAGGAGATCAAGATCGACCTGCCCTACCCGCGCACCGAGGAAATGCGGCTCTCCGACGAGTTCGCCCGCCTTCGCGCCCAAGTCTGGGAAGCCGTCTACCACCAGCCCGGCGTCGCCGAGGCACACCAGTAGTTCACCCCCATTGCCACATTCCCCACGCACTTCCTGCCCAAATCCGGGCCCAGCACTCTCAGGAGAAGCCATGAACAAGACAATTTCGCGCCGCAACATCCTCCAGCTGTCCATGGGCGCCGCAGCGGTCTCGCTGCTGGCAGCCTGCGGGGCCAAGACCGACGATGCCGGCACCGCCGCGGGCGGGAAGGATGCGCTGGACATCAACGTTGGCTACATTGCCGACTACAACGGCGCCGCCCTCATGGCCGTTGCCGATCAGGAAGGCTACTGGGCCAAGGCCGGCCTCAAGCCCAAGTACCTGCCCTTCACCAACGGCCCGCTGGCCATCCAGGCACTGGGGACCAACAACGTTGACGTTGTCTACATTGGCTCCGGGGCACTGTGGCTCCCGTCTTCGGGGAAGGGTGAGATTTGGGCCGTGAACTCCGTGTCCAACGCCGACCGCATCATCGCCCAGCCCGGCATCAAGACCTTGGCAGACCTGAAGGGCAAAAAGGTCGCCGTCCCCACAGGCACCTCGGGCGACCAGCTGTTCAGCCTGGCCCTGGCCAAGGAAGGCCTCTCACGTGAAGACTTCGACGTCACCGCCATGGAGCCGCCGGCCGTTGTCGCCGCGTTCGCCGCCAAGCAGATCGACGGCGCAGCCCTTTGGTACCCGCTGATCGACAGCGCGAAGAAGGGCCAGCCGGACCTGGTGGAGCTGTACTCCAACGAAGACTTCATCGACACCCTCACCTTCCCGTCGACCTTTGTGGCCTCCCCCGGACGCGCCGCCAAGGACAAGGAGCTGGCCACCGGCTTCATTTCCGTGGTCAAGAGCGCCAACGACTTCCGCCACAGCAACCAGGAAGACACCATTGCCCTGACGGCGAAGTTCCTCAAGCTCAAGGAAGAGGACATGGCAGCACAGGCCAGCGTGGCCAAGCTGTTCACGTCAAAGGAACTTGAGACGCTCTCCACGGAAGGGACCGTGGACACGTGGCTCAATGGTTTGCAGGAGCAGTTCAAAATAGACGGAAAAATCACGGCGATCACCGATCCCAAGACCTTCTACAATTCCGAACTCTTCGTCAGCGCTCCGACGGTCTAAATCTCAATGTCACCTTCGAACCACACCAGCAAGCGCCAAAACATGCTGTTCCTCATGACGGACCAACAGCGCATCGACACCCTGGGCTGCTACGGCAACACCTCACAGCACACCCCGAATCTGGACAGGCTGGCGGCCCGCGGCACCACCTTTGACCGGGCCTACACGCCCACGGCCATTTGCACGCCCGCGCGGGCGAGCCTGCTGACCGGGCTCCAGCCCTTTGAACACGGCCTGTTGGCCAACTACGAATGGAACTCCGGCCACCGGGAGGAGCTGCCCGATGGGCTGCCGACCTTCTCGGCCGCCCTGACGGAGCAGGGCTACCGGCTGGGCCATGTGGGCAAGTGGCATGTGGGCAGGGACCGCGGCCCCGAACACTACGGCTTTGAGGGCATCCACCTGCCCGGCGCCCTCAACGTCTTTGACGATCCGGGCTACGAGGACTGGCTGAAGGCCAACGACCATCCCGACTTCCGAATCTCCAGCCCCGTCTACACCACGCGGGCGGACGGCAGCCAGGGACACCTGATTGCCGGCGTGACGGACCAGCCCACGGAGGCCACCTTTGAGGCGTTCCTTGCGGACCAGACCATTGCCAAACTGCGTGAGTTCGCGGCCGGTGCCCTGCAGGAGCAGGACGGTACGCCGTTCTTCCTTTCCTGCCACATCTTCGGACCGCACCTGCCCTACCTCATCCCGCAGCAGTGGTACGACATGGTTGACCCGTCCACCATTGAACTGCCCGGTTCCTTCGCCGAGACGTTCCACGGCAAGCCCATGGTCCAGCAGGCCTACGCGGAATACTGGTCAACCGATTGCTTCTCGGTGGAGGAGTGGAAAAAGCTCACGGCCGTCTATTGGGGCTACGTTGCCATGATCGACCATGAGATCGGCCGGATCCTGGAAGTGCTCGACGAGCTGGGGCTGACGGACACCACCGCTGTCATGTTCACGGCGGACCATGGCGAATTCACCGGCGCGCACCGGCTCAACGACAAGGGCCCGGCCATGTATGAGGACATCTACCGGATACCGGCCATCCTTGCCCTGCCTGGGGAGGTGGAACGCCGCGAGGACCGATTCATCAGCCTGCTGGATTTCACGGCCACGTTCCATGAGATCGCCGGGGCGGACGCCTCGGGCGTCCATGGCAGGAGCCTGCTCCCCCTGGCGCACGGCGAACCGGTGGAGGGCTGGCGAGAAGACATCCTGTGCGAATTCCACGGCCACCACTTCCCCTATGCCCAGCGCATGATTCGCAACAAGGAAGTGAAGTACATTGCGAATCCGGAGGGCATTGACGAGTTCTACGACATGATCGCAGACCCGGACGAGCTCACCAATGTCGTCAACGTACCCTTCTACCGCGGCCAGGTCAGCGCCATGCGCCGGGCCATGTACCGCCAACTGGTTGAACGCGGCGACAAGTTCGCCCAGTGGCTGGCGTTTGCCGGGGACATTCCCGAGGCCGACCGCGTCCGTCCGGACACCGCCGTCGAACGTTTCATCACTCACTGACACCACCCGCTCCGGATGCCTCTTGCGGTCCCAAGAGAAGTAAGGCGAGTACCCGCATGAAAGCATTACGACCATTGAAGAGAACGACGACGGCCGGGCTCGCCTGCGCCGCGGCGCTGGGATTGTTTGCAGCGGTCCTCCCCGCGGCGGTGAGCGCAGCCCCGGCACAGGCGGCACCAATTGTGGTGCCGCCGCCGGCTCCCGTTGAGCAGCCGGTCAATCTGGCACTGACCGGCACGGCCACGGCCTCCAGCATCGAGTCCGCCCTGCCGAACAACACTGCCGCCATGGCCATCGACGGCAACAGTGGAACCCGCTGGTCCTCCAACTATGTGGACGCAACGTGGCTGCAGGTGGAACTGGCAGCAACCGGCCCCATTGACCATGTGAAGATCGGCTGGCCCAACGCTGCAGCTCGCGCATACACGCTGCAGACATCCATGGACGGCACCACCTGGACGGATGTCAAGGACATGACCTCGGAGACGGGCCCCGGCCGCGTCGATGACGTCCACCTGGGTGTCGCACAAGCCAAGTTCGTGCGCCTGCTCGGTGCGAAGCGTTGGTCAACGTATGGCTACTCCATCTCCGAATTCGAGATCTATGACAAGGCGCAGCCTGTCGTCCCGGAAGGCCCGGCACTGGTGCCGCTGCCGGCGTCACTGGCCGAGACAGCCGACGGCACCTTCCGGCTGCTGCCATCGAGCCGCATCGTGGCCACCGGTGATGCTGTTGCCGCCGCGACATACTTCGCCGAGAAGGCACGCAAGAGCACCGGATTTGCGCTGCCGGTGGTTGGCGGTTCGGCAACGTCGAACGACGTGGCCGTCACGGTCGCTGCCGGGAGTTCCGAGGACAAACCGGAGAGCTACGCGCTTCAAGCCGATGCACAGGGTGCACGGGTTGAGGCCAACTCTGCGGCGGGTGCGTTGAACGGTGTCCAGACCCTCCGCCAGCTTTTCCCGCAGTGGATTGAATCGGACACGGCGGTCAACACGCCCTGGACCGTCGACGGCGTCGTCATCAGCGACCACCCCCGCTATGAGCACCGGGGCATCCAGATTGACGTTGCCCGGTCCTTTTACACCGTCGATGAGATGAAGGAACACATCGACAATGCCGCACAGTTCAAGTTCAACCGCCTGCACATCCACCTGACGGACGACCAGGGCTGGCGCATTGCGATGGACCAGCCGGCAAGCAGCCCGTCGGGCATCAAGTACGCGGACCTGACGGGCATCTCCGGCAAGACGGCCATGACCTACAACGATGCCGGCGTCCTGCAGGGCACCGAACTGGGCCACACCGGCTTCTATTCCAAGGCCGACTACCAGGAGATCGTCCGCTATGCCGGTGAGAATGGCATGGCGGTGGTCCCCGAAATTGACATGCCCGGCCACACCACGGCTGCCCTGCACGCCATCCCCGAACTGAACTCGTCAGGGGCGGCCCCGAAACCGCTGCCCGGCACAGACACGGCGCCGGCCCAAGGCTCCGGCAACGTTGGCGGCTCCACCTTCGACGCCGACAGCGCGGCGACGTACGAGTTCACGAAGGAGGTCCTGACTCAAATCGCAGCCATGACTCCCGGACGCTATGTCCACATTGGCGGCGACGAATCATTTGTCACCCCGCACGAGAAGTACACCAAGATGGTGTCGGCGTTCGCCGACCAGGTGGTGGCCACGGGCAAGCAGGTCATTGGCTGGAACGAGTATGCCTCGGCGGAGCTGCCGGCCGGCTCGGTCGTGCAGTATTGGAGCGGCAACCGCCAGGGCGTTGCCGACCGCATTGTGGCGAACGACTCCAAGGTGATCCTGTCCCCGGTGGAGAGGACGTACATTCCACAGAAGCAGGACAACTCCGAGGCCGTGGGCGGCACGTGGGCCTGCGGCGGCGCCTGCACCCTGCAAAACCATTACGACTGGAATCCAAGCACCTACCTGCCGGGCATTGGCGACGACCGGATCCTCGGAGTGGAGACAGTCCAATGGGGCGAGTGGATCCGCGGCATGGAACAAACCGAGTCCTATCAGTACCCGCGCAGCCTGGCAACGGCCGAAGTGGGATGGTCCCCGCAGGAATCCCGCAGCTACGCTGACTTCACGAAGCGCGCGGGAGCCTTGGGCGGGCGCATGGCCATCCAGGACCTGACACATTTCACGACCACGGACGTGGACTGGACGACGGCCCCGGCCGCACCGGAGGAAATGCCGGCACTTGTGGATCCTGCCGCACTTCCTGCCGAGTCCCCGGTTGACCTGGGAGTTCCGGCCACGGAGTTCGACGGCGGCGAGTACGTCACGATGGGCAGGCTGCCGGCCAACGCCTGGCTGCTGCTTGCAGTCCACGGGACCGCTGACGACGGTGCGGCTGCCCTGAACAGCCGGGACACTGCCGTGAGCAGCGGGTGGGTTCGCACGAATGCGGCCGGTGAGGCTCCCTTGACCATACCCACGGGCTTGGCGCCGGGCGGCCATGTCGTGACTGTGCAAGGTGACAGCGGGCTGCTGCTTGGCTTTGCGACCGTGACCATGGCAGCGGACGAGGCGCCGCCGACGACAGCACCGGCAACCACAGCACCGGCCACGGCCGAACCCACGGAGGCACCGACGGCCGTGCCCACTGATCCGGCCTCGGATCCTGCCGGGGAAGCCACCACGGCTCCTGCCGCCACCCAGCCTGCGGGGGACGCCACAACTCCCCCGGCAGCAACAGAGCCTGCAGCGCCCGCCACCCCAGCGGGCACTGAAACTGCGGGCCCTGATACAGACCCAGCCGGGGACGGCGCCGCCAGCGGCGCCCCAACGGAAGGAACGACGTCGCCCACGGCGTCTTCCGGCGGGAACAAGACGGATGATTTGGCGCGCACAGGCGCCACATCTTCCTTGATGCTTGGTGGTGCGGCCCTGGCGTTGATCATGGGCTGGACAATTCTGGCCGGCGCACGCCGACGGGCCAGAATGCACTAGGCGTCAAACCACACCAAGGGGGTCGTTTTTGGG